>MDJN01000204.1 GCA_001995005.1 Candidatus Parepulonipiscium sp. PG-Nun2H_MBin03
CTATAATAATAAACAAAATAAAAAATAGCGATATAGCAGATATAATTGTTGCAGAAATTTTAGTAGCAGTTAAAGACAACATAGGGCCGTTTCGTATGTTTGTGGGAGATACATTTATTGATAATTTAAGCTTAAAAGCTAAAGAAGTTATTAACAGTGCTATTGATAAAAAAGCTGATGCCTATGTGAGAAATATGGTTTCGCAAGAAGTTGAAACATTTTTGCATAAGCCTATAAATGAAGTGGCAGATAGCATAAGCATCTATAAAGACGTTATAACAGATGTAATATTTAATATGTACAAAGCGTTTGTAGATACGAGAGCAGAGGGATTAGTAAAAAAGATTGAAATATCAGAGATTGTAAAACAAAAAATCGTAATGTACGAGCCAGCAAAGCTTGAAGAAATAATCTTGATGGTGGTAAAAAAAGAATTAAGTGCTATTATATATTTAGGAGTTTTATTAGGTGCAATTATGGGCTTTGTCATGAATTTATTTTAAAGGAGCATATTTATGAGTCAGGTATTAGAATATTTTAAATTAGTAAGTTCAATTCCTCGTGGTTCAGGGCATGAAAAATTAATAAGCAATGCTATGATTAAATTTGCAAGAAATCATAAACTAGAAGTAAGAAGAGATAAGGCTAACAACGTTTATATTTATAAGCCGGCAATGGGCGGAATGTGGGACAGTGAGCCTATTATTTTGCAAGGACATCTGGATATGGTTTGGGAAAAAGATAAAGATACAGAATTTGATTTTTTGACTAATGGAATAAATTTAGAAGTTGAAGGAGATTTTATTTCAGCAAAAGGCACTACGCTAGGAGCGGATAACGGCGTAGCAATTGCGTATATGATGGCTATTTTAGCAGATAAGACTCTTTTGCACCCAAGGCTTTGTTGTGTTATGACTACAGAAGAAGAGACAGGAATGGGTGGGGCAGCTAGTCTTGTACCTGAGTATATAGAAGGAAAAATTTTGATTAATCTTGATACAGATAATGAGGGCGAATTTTTAGTTAGTTGTGCGGGCGGTGCCAGATGTGAGATTACTGCTGATATTAGTTATGTAAATGTGGATGCAGATGAGATTGGATTTAACATACGAGTAGGGGGATTGTTAGGAGGACATTCGGGTGCAGAAATTCATAAAGAGCGTGGCAATGCTAATATAATTATGGCACAAATATTAGATGTTTTAATTGATGAATTTGATATTGGGATAGCCACAATAGATGGAGGTACTAAAGATAATGTTATTACGAGAGAATGCGATGCAATAATTTCTATAAAAGAAGCTGATAGAGAGAGATTGTTTAAACGTATTACAGAACTTGAGTCTAATATTTATTCTACTTTTAAAAGCCATGATGGCGGCGTATTAATTAGTATTTTACCCTGTGAAATTACCAAAAAAATAGTAAACAAGAGGCAAATTGTTGATATCTTATTATTATCACCTAATGGAATTATAGAGATGAGCCAAGAAATTAGTGGATTAGTACAGACTTCTCTTAATATGGGTGTGGTTGATACAACAGATGATAAAGTATCAGTAATTTTTGCGGTAAGAAGTTCTAAAGAATCTAGTAAGCAACTTATAATTAAGAAATTAAGTAATATAGCACGTGTTTTAAATATTAATTTCAAATGTTATAGTGAATATCCAGCGTGGGAATATAATGAGAAATCTAAAATACGAGATAGAGCAGTCCAATTATATAGAGAAATGTATAAAATTGAACCTGATGAAGAAGGGCCAGAAATTAAGGCTATTCATGCAGGGTTAGAGTGTGGCTTTTTGACAGAAAAAATACCAGACGTAGATATTATTGCGTTCGGACCTAATGTTTACGATATTCATACTCCTAAAGAAAGAATGAGTATTAGTTCATTTGAGAGAGTATATGAATTTTTGGTAAAATTATTGGCTAAAACCGAGGTGAAGATTGAAAATTGAAAAAAATAATAAGTATTTTACGATATGCGTTTATGTTAGTGTAAGTGTAATTATAGTATTATTGTGTCTATTTGCCATAGCCAAGCTTAATATTATTTTTGCTAGTGTTTGGGGTACAATTAAGTGGATTATAGGGATATTTAGTCCTTTGATTTGGGCGTTTTTAATTGCGTATTTGGTAGAACCTATAGTAGATTTATATAATTCAAAAATTACCTATAAGTCTAATAAAAAGAGATTATTAGCAACGCTATTAGGATTTATAACTATAGTGGCTTTTATAGGAATTTTTATATTGATGATTAGCATGAATATAAAACAAGTTATAAATGAAACAGATATCAAAGGTATTGTAAATACAATCACTGCCTATCTAACACATTTTCAGTCTATGGCAGATGATTTTATTGCAGGGTTTGAGCTAGATGAAGTTTCAAATATAGGAAGTCAAGTTCTTTCTAAAGTTTATAGTATGATTGACAATTTTGTAGCTAAGGCTAGCGATATTTTGGTTAAAATCGTTGAAAATATTGGTAAATATGTTATTGATATTATATTTGGAATTATTTTATCTATATATATGATTAAGGACAAACCCAAACTTTTAAAAATCTGGGCTAATATATTAAAGTTAATATTTAAGCCAAAAAATTATGAAGAAATTACTGCTGTTGGGCGAGATTTAAACTTAGTTTTTACGGGTTATATTAGAGGTCAAATTATAGATTGTATTATTATGACTATTCTAATAAGTGTAGGGCTAAGTATAATAGGGCTTGATTTTGCAGTTATTATTGGAACTGTGGCAGGACTCTTTAATATAATTCCTTATTTTGGGCCAATAGTAGGGCTTGTATTAGCTGGTATTATTGGGGTGATAGGTGAAGAGCCTAAAATGGCAATCTATGCAATTATAGTAGTTTTAGTATTACAACAAATTGATGGTTTTATTATTGTTCCTAAAATTATAGGTGATAATGTAAAACTTCATCCTATTGCAGTGTTGCTTGCCATTTTAGTAGGCGGAGAGTTATTTGGGATATTTGGTATGTTAATAGGTGTACCGGTTGTAGCACTTGCTAGAGTAATTATTATAAGATATGTGGGGAACATTTTTAGTGAATAGTAGAATAATAGAATTATGCAGTGACTTAGGAATTGATACGATTGGCTTTTTTGAAGGGGGTATATCAATTGCGTTTGCATATAATTTCTTTGACACAACAGATAATGGATTTTCGACATACACTAAAAGAGCTGATTACCATTATATAGTAAGAATATACCTAGATAAAATTTGTAGCTATATTCAGTCGTTAGGGTTTATGGCAGAAGCTTTTGTAGATAGTAATCCTTTACCGGAAAGATATTTGGCAAGTAAATGTGGAGTAGGTTTTATAGGGAAAAATGGTATGCTGATTACTAAAAAATATGGGTCGTATGTATTTTTAAGTGAGATTTTAACCAATATGCCCTTAAAACTAACCATGCCTAATAAAAATAGTTGTGGTAATTGCAATCTATGTATACAAGCGTGTCCGGTAAATGCCATTTATGATAAAACTAAATGCTTGTCATTAATTACACAAAAGAAACATATTAATATTGAGGAAGTTAATTCACTTTGTGGAAATATTTTTGGTTGTGATATTTGCCAGATAGTATGCCCGCATAATAAAAATGCTATGCCCAGTCAAATTGACGAATTTAAAACCCTATCTTTTATGGAACAAGACGCATTTATTTATGCAAGTATGGATAATAGTTTTTTTAAAGAATATATAAAGAAAACATCCTGCGGATTTAAAGGAAAAAATATAATTATAAGGAATGCTTTAATCGCATTAAGTAAAAGAGGGGATGAAATTAGACAATTTAAAGGGAATTCTGAATATATAAATTTCTATATTAAATTGTTAAGGGGTGATTAGTTGAAGGTAGTTAGATGGAAATTAGTAATTATTATTATATTAAGTTTTTTGGCAGGGATTTTAACTTATAAATATATTGTACCTGTGGTGCACATAACAAGAGCGAGTTTAAACACGGCTAAAGTCTTACAAAAAAGAATTCCGACTATTCCTATAGAGAATGTTAAAATAGAGATAGTTATGGACAATTTTCATGAAGCTGAGATTAAAATTATTGATTTTTTGATGTCACACGTAGGCAGTACAATAACTCTACAAACTTTTGAAGACAAGCTACTGATGGAAGTTGCTACTTATATATTTGATGATAAGTTAGACTATATTTTTGGTGTTTATAGAGATAATGAGATAGTAGCGGTTAATAAAAATGATACCTTTGCAATCTCTGAGATAAAATTTACTGCTTCAGATGAAGCAAGATATGAGATTACTAAGCAAGTAGCTAAAATTCTTATACGTAATATTAAGGTAGAGCAAGCTAGAACAGATGACAGTAAAGTATACTCTTTTAATATAAGTAAGGATGCTGTAAATGAAGCATTAAATACAGCTTTAGATATGACGCTAGACTTAGATGAATTTCATCAATATATGGTTATGTTATATGAATTTACTGAAGGGCATATAAGTTATGATGAATTAAATGCAGAAGTAGAAGATTTAAGGAGTCAAGGGAAAAAAGCTATAACTGATTTACAACTAGATTTGGATATAAGCATAATTGTTAATAAATATATTGAGCAAGTTACCATACCGTTAGACTTTGTATATCAAGGTACATATTATAGATTTGATATTAACCTTGCTTTTGATGATGAAATAGTTTATATGAATATAGACGCTTTGTTAGATGAAAAAAATTATAAATTGGTTGTAAATTGGTATGAAGATAAGATTATGGCCTATTTAGCAGAAGGTATGACTGATAAAGGATATCTAGAAGTAGGCTTAAATAATGGAAATTTGAACTTGAGTGCAATTATACAAGATTTACTTGAATTAGAGCTTAATGGCACAATAAGTGAGGATAAAATTGAAATTTTAGGGGCTAATTTTACGGTGAAAGATTTGTTAAACGTTATATTTGATATTACAGCAACTATTACATCAAGCGAAGACTTCTATATTAATTAAAAAGATAAGGTTAATACACAAACATATTAACCTTATCTTTTTAGTTTTTTACTATATCTACATTACATTTTGGCAAAGGTTTATTAACGAATTGCCATATAGTACTATACGGTAATTTAGTTATCATCTTTTTGGCAGTGTTTTCCTCAAGACACCTTACATATATTTCTTTAGTTTGATTGGTCACCCTAAAATATGTGCCCATATCAGCAGGTAAATTATACTGTTGGATATATATAGCATAGTCTACAAATACTTCAACAGTAATTTTTTTGTTAACTAGCATTTGAGCAGCATATAAAAGGCTCTTGTTATATGGATCAGTAATTTTTGTAACAGTATCATAGGGTTGTATGCTTTTTTTTATAGGATATACTTCTTGTATTATTTGAGATTTTATAGCAGTTATCTTTTTGATAGAAGGCTCATATCTAAGTTTCTTATATTGGTCATAAAAGATGTCTCTCATTAATATATCAAAGGTGTCACTAAGATTTTTTTGTACACGAAAACGTATCTCCTTAAAGTTCTTAGGCAACGTATCCACTTCAGGTGCAGGTACGGCTTTGGATTGTAATTTTTGTTCTTTGATATCGTTATAATAATTTCCATAATATGTGTGATTAGCTTTTTTTAAGTCGGTGTGCAATTTTAAAGGTTGCTCATTACCGACTATTTTTTGGTATACATATCCTGTAGCTACTGCATCAAACAAAGAAGTATGATATTTATAATGACGAATATTTTCTCGGGCTATTTGAGAAATTACTTTTTTAATTTGATAATTGGTTATATTTAGGTTAGTTGCTTTTACTTCTAAAGTACCTCGTCCGCAGATTTCTAGCTGTGTTTTTTGAACTATTTGATTTAGTTGGGTTACGCCGTTGATAGTCTTGTTTATTGAAGATATATCATGGTCTAAGCTCATTCCAACAATTTTAATTTCTTTTATAGGTATAGGTTCCAAAAAAGCATCAATTAGTAGCTTTAAGGATTGGGCATTTTGCAAATGGTAGTTTATTTGTTGCGGATTATATATTACTTCTTTTTCTCCTGATGTACTGATATAAATTTCTAGTACTTTTAGAATAAGTCCATGTTTAAATAGTAATATAGATAATTCACGAATATTACCATTTTTGTAAAACTCAGCGTCAATTGTAATGTACATAATTATCTCCTAATTTTTGACAAATACATAGGGTGAACAGTTTAGTTCACCCTTAAAAATTTAGCTTGGTATAAAAAACGTGTCTTGGTCGTCTTCAGTTGGTACATATTCAGGTTCCGGTATTACCTCTGGTTGTTGTATAAATACTTCTTCGGCGGGCAGAGGCTCAGTCAGCTCTTGAGACCTACCAGGTAGTATTTCTATTGTAGGAGTAGGATCGGGCTCCTCTTGAGGAGTATCCTCACTCTGAGATAAGAAAGGTATCTGAATTGCAGGCTCTTCTTCTAGCTCTTGTACCTGTGGTGGAGGTGTATGCGGCCAAAAATTAGATATATCCGGTATCAATTGCTCAAATTCTGTTGGTGCTGTATGAACACCACATACGTGAGTTACAGGACTACTTACATTAGCTCTATATAACATATCTGCAGGACAATAATCGTTAGGAAGCCCGTTAGATGCAGAACATAATGTTACATAAGAATTTGTGTGTACTGTACAATACTGCTCGATAACATGTTCGGGCCTCATATAATCACTATGAGAACTTGGGCAGTTTCCAGTCGGTAACATCCCAGAAGTTGAACAAACTGTAGCATAAACATATCCGGCCGTAGTAGTCTCAAATTGTCTCCGTTCTAAACCGGCATGTACATCTTTCATTATATTACCCCAGATGTTGATATGATTTCTAGTGGCACTAAGCGTTTCGGGTTGGTCATGCCCCATCCATATACCCGCTGTATAGTAAGGCGTATACGCCACAAATGATAAGTCTTTTGAATCATTTGTGGTACCTGTTTTACCGGATACTGGTTGGCTAGTAAACCAGCTGTTTAAAGAAGCACCTGTACCTATCTTGACTACATCTTGCATCATATCAGTTAGCAAAGATGCAGTAGAAGCAGAAACTACTTGATGTGTATTTGGTACATTATCAATTAACACAGAACCGTCCATAGAAATAACTTTAGTATATAATATTGGTTCAATATATGTCCCTTGATTTGCAAGAGAAGCATATGCTGCAGTTAACTCAAGCATAGTTACACCTTCAGTTAAACCACCTAGTGGCAGAGAATACACTCTATCAGTATCAGAAAGCGTAGAAAATCCAAAGTTTTGCAAGTAGTTAAAAGCTGTATCTATACCGACCATATCTATAGTCTGTACTGCAAGAGTGTTTACAGA
>MDJN01000205.1 GCA_001995005.1 Candidatus Parepulonipiscium sp. PG-Nun2H_MBin03
AATTAGCATGTGCTTACGTATTATTTAAGCTTAAACTTGTGTAATTGCCTTCTGCGTGCTTATTTTACCTTCTTTTATCTTTACTTTAATTATATTATTCTTTTACAACGCAACAAAGAGGCAGATTTCTCTGCCTCTTTCAGTATTAAAAAGTAATTAATAGTTTTCTATATCTATTTCCACCACTTCATTTATTGTGTATCCTAAAAACATTTTAGCCATATCTTTCATCTTTTCTGGATGGTCACTTACATAAAATTTATGACCTAATGAGTGCGTGGCCGCAATATTTTTCTCTAATAATCTCTCACCCATTGAGTGTGCAGCTTCATTTGCGGGATTAATAAGTTGTATATTGTCTCCAACAACTTGTTTTAGGGCAGTGTGCAATATCGGGTAATGAGTACAACCTAATATTAGAGTATCAATATCCTTTGTTTTTAATTCTTTTAGATATTCTTCTATAACCATAATAGTTACTTGCTTATTTTGCCACCCATCTTCTACAAGAGGGACAAATAGCGGACAAGCTTTATTATATACCCTATAGTCCTTATGATTTTCTGTTAAAAGGGTTGTGTATCTATTACTTGCTATTGTGGCTTCCGTTCCAATAACGCCAATACGACCATTTTTTGTGGCGGATAGAGCCATTTTTACCCCAGGCTCCACAACCCCTTCTATAATCACATCGGGAAAAACGTTACGTAATTCTTCGATACAATTTGAGTTAACTGTATTACACGCAATAATAATAGCTTTTACATCTTGTTGCAGTAAAAACCTTATAATCTGAATTGCAAATTTCGTAACGGTGTTTTTGGATTTCGTTCCATATGGAACCCTTGCCGTATCTCCAAAATATATAATAGATTCATTATTTAATTGTTTCATTACTTCTTTAACAACAGTCAGACCCCCAACTCCTGAATCAAAAATTCCTACTGGTCTATTGTCCATATTTTTCCCACTCCTAGCAAGATGCAAGTTCTATCAATTTATTTATTAAATCTGGTAACTCTATTCCCGCCTCTTTAAATAGCATAGGATACATACTAATTTTTGTAAAACCTGGCATGGTGTTTATCTCATTAAACACTACTTCTCCATCTTTGGTCACAAAAAAGTCTACTCTTGATAGGCCTTTCGCATCTACTGCTCTATAAACTTCTTTTGCAGCTTGCCTTATTTGTGCAACAATATCTTCGGCTAAGTCTGCGGATACAATAGTTTTTGATTCACTATTATTATACTTAGCGTCAAAGTCATAAAACTCAGCTGCTGCTAAGATTTCACCTACTCCTGAAACTAAAAGGGCTTCATTGCCCAGCACTGCTGTTTCAACTTCTCTTCCTACTATAGTCTCTTCTATTAAAATTTTTGTGTCTTCTTTAATTGCCACTAATAAGGCGTCTTTTAACTCTTTTTTATTAGTCGCTTTACTTATGCCAACAGATGAGCCGGCATTTGCTGGTTTAACAAAATAAGGGTAGCCAAACGTTTGTTCTATTTTTTGTACTACTTTATCCATATCTTTTAACTCAATTTCTTTTACTACAACATATTTTGCCTGTTTTACATTAGTTTTTTCTACAGCTATTTTTGTAAAAGCCTTATCCATGCTAACTGCCGAAGCTAATACACCGCAGCCTACGTATGGTATTTGTGCTAGTTTACACAGTCCTTGTACGGTTCCATCTTCGCCGTATTTTCCGTGCAAAACTGGAAACACTTTATCAATGTGTATTGTAACTGCCTCTTGCCCCTCTCGTAGCAGTATCAATCCTTTATGCACCGCATCTGGGCTTAATATGCAACGGATGCCCTTTTGTTGCCATTTATTAGTAGTAAAGTTAAAATCTGCCCCCCTATATAATAGCCATGTTCCATCTTTTGTAATTCCTACTGGATAAATATCGTATAGTTCATTATCTATGTTCTCGTAAATTGTCGTCACCGATTTTAGTGACACCTCATGCTCAGATGATTGTCCACCGAATAGTAGTAATATATTTTGCTTCACTTAAAATCCCTCCTTAAAAATAATCTATTTCCCTTATTCCTATAAATACTTACTAAATTATCATTTTATTACTTTTATCTGAGATATGCAAGGTAAAATTTTAAAAAATATATCTAATTTTTATTAGTACCACTGTTTAGTACAAACTAATTTCTTAACTATTAATATTTTTATATTTATTATGTAACATCTTTTGATCACCTTACATATATTATATTAGACATAATATTTGACATCATTGTTATTTTAGCTAATTAAAATGAGGCGACTTTATGATTTCTACAATTACCCAACAATCCATCACTAACACAAAAAAAGCACTATCTCACTCAATAATTAACAATAACTATAACTTATTAGCAACAGATGTAATTCAGCTTAGTCAAGAATTAGACAATAAAATGTTACCACTATTTAAGCAACAACTTGACTTTTATAATTTATATCTAAGATTAAATACACAAAAAGCTACCTGAAGCTAGGTAGCTTTTTACTATGTAGTATTTTATTATATACTAATACCTTTTTGGTTATTTTCTTGTTTTGGCTTTCGGTTAAAAATAGTAGACCAAATGGATTTTTTAGATTCATCCTTTAGCTCAACCAGCTCTTTTTTTAAGCGTTGCATATCACGAATTGTTTCATCTAATTTTCTATAATACGCTTCGTCCTGCCTATTTTTTGTAGTTGCTTGTTCTTTTATTTCTTCTATTTGACTACTAACATAATAAGCTATATCAGATCTAATTTCTTTTTTCAGCTCTTCTGATATTTCCGCCATGATCTCATCTTTAATTCTTTTTTTAGCCATTTCTTGGCTAGATGTTAAAGATTCGGATATTGTGGCTTTGATTAAATTTAAAAATGCATCCTTCTTTAAATCCGTTCCTGATTCTGAGCACACAATATCACTTATAGTAGGCGTCTCTTCTACAGGTTTTACTAGCTCTAAAACTCCTATTCTTTCTAAGTCTGCAATAGACTCGCATGTGTTATTTCCCACTATGCTTTTAATATGTTTTAGTTCTATCCCTTGACCATCCATTAACTCTATAAGTTTAGCCATCACTTCTATATTTTGCTTTGAAACTATTCTATGTCCTCTAGCATTTCTTCTTATGCTAATATTTAGATGTTGTTCGTAGTATCTTATTCGTGATATTTCAACCTTTAAAATATCTGATGTTTCTTTAAGGCTATACCATTCTTTATCCATAACCATCACTCCTACTCTTAGTCTTTTGTTATTATATAGCATTTATAGTATAATTTTTCTATATATAACAATTATACCATATTTTTACATATTGACAAGAGCAAATAATAAAAAATTTCTATTTTAGCAATTTTTTATCTATTATTAATCTTAGGCACATCTAAATATAGCTTATTTTTCACAGTCTAACAACTAAATTTTTATTTATTCTAATTTTCGTCTATAGTAAATAGTGCTTTTGCAAATTCTGTAGCATTAAATTCTTGTAAGTCTTCTATCGTTTCACCCACACCTATATATTTTACTGGTACATTCATAGTTGCACAAATTCCTACTATGGCACCACCCTTTGCTGTGCCGTCAAGCTTTGTTAAAATTATTCCATCTACATTTGCCACTTCTTTAAATAATTTCACTTGAGATAACGCATTTTGTCCTGTTGTTGCGTCCAAAACTATTAACACTTCTTTATGTGCTTCTGGATACTCTCTTTCTATTACACGAGAAATTTTTTCTAGTTCTTTCATCAAGTTTACTTTATTTTGTAACCTTCCTGCTGTGTCACAAATTAGAATATCTGCTTTACGAGCTTTTGTAGCGGATATTGCATCGTATATAACCGAAGTAGGGTCTGAGCCTTCGCTATTTTTAATTAGTGATACGCCTGCTCTGTCTGCCCATATCTGCAATTGTTCTATTGCAGCTGCTCTAAAGGTGTCTGCAGCTGCTAGTATAACATTTTTACCTTCACTTGTAAATTTATGCGATAGTTTACCTATTGTTGTTGTTTTTCCAACACCATTTACCCCTACTATCAATATTATATTAGGCTTATCTTCTACTACAATAGGTGAGTTTATATTACTAGTTAAAATATCTGCAATAATTTCTCTTAAAACTTCTTTTAATTTTTCAGGGTCGGTTATCTTCCTTTCTTTTACAACTTTGCGTGTTTTATCTAATATTTCAAGGGTTGTATCCACTCCAAAGTCTGCACATATTAAAACCTCTTCCAATTCCTCAAATAACTCCTCATCTATTTTTTGGAAATTTTTTAATACATTTTCAACTCCATTTAAGATGTTATCTCGTGTTTTTGTTAAGCCTTTAAATAATTTTTTAAATAGATTAGGAGTTTTTTGCACTTCAGCTTCTGCATTTTTTTCTACTATTTGTAAATTTTCTTCGGTTTGTGAGCTTTCTTCTGCTTGTAAACTTTCTTCGGTTTGTAAGCTTTCTTCTGCTTGTAAACTTTCTTCGGTTTGTAAGCTTTCTTCTGCTTGTAAACTTTCTTCGGTTTGTGAGCTTTCTTCTGCTTGTAAACTTTCAGGCGTTTCTTCTAAGTTAGTTTTTTTTTTAGTTGCCTCTTCTGCATTTGTTTGCGGAGTTTGTTTTGTCAATTCGGCTATAGTTTTTTCATTTACTACATGTTCTGTTGGCTTAACTAATTTCTTTCTCTCGTCACTCAGTTTTTTTACAGCTTCTTCAACTTGCTCATCTTTTTCTAAATCTTGTTTTATTTCTTTTCTAATAATTTTTGTTTCGTTTTGTATTTCTGCCTTTATATCTGTTTCTGATAAATCACTTTCTTTATCTACTATAACCTCTTCTTGAACCTCTTCTGCCTTTGCAACCTTTTTATTACCAAATAATTTTTCCCAAAATCCCATCTAATTATCTTCCTTTCATTTTACATATTCTTTTGCTTCGTCTAATTTTACAGATACTATGGCAGACACACCTTTTTCTTGTTGAGTAACCCCATATAACGTATTTGCATACTCCATCGTACCTTTCCTATGAGTTATAACAACAAATTGAGTATCTTTTGCTAAAGTTTTTAAATACTTTATAAATCGTAATACGTTTGCTTCATCTAGCGATGCTTCTATCTCATCCAAAACGCAAAAGGGAGATGCCTTAAGCGTCAAAATTCCAAATAACAAAGCTATTGCCGTTAACGTTCGTTCTCCACCTGATAATAGACTCATATTTTGCAGCTTTTTTCCAGGGGGACGCACTATTATATCAATACCAGATTCTAAAATATTTTCTTTATCAGTTAACTCTAAAAATGCACTTCCTCCTTCAAACAATTCTTTAAAAACTTTCCCAAAATTCTCAGCTATATTTTTAAATTGCTCTCTAAATATATCGTTCATTTCATTAGTCAGGTTATCAATTAATTTTAATAGGGTTTTTTCTGCATTTTGTATATCTTCTTTTTGAGCAGTTAAAAACTCAAATCTTTGTGTAATATTTGTGTATTCTTCCACCGCATTAACGTTTACATTTCCAATTTGCCGAATTTGTTCCTTATGCTCAAGTTGCACCTGTTTTAACTTATTTTGTGAATATAAAAACTCTTTTTTTATATTACAAGCACTAGGGGTTAGCTGATATTCTTGCCATATATACTGATTTAAATTATGCTTATCTTTAAGCATAGCATCTTTTTTTGCATCTAGTCGTATGGCATCTTTTTCAAGCTCACTCACTTCAGCTGTTGTATCTAATATATTTTTATTTACGTTTTGATTAGTTTTTTGTATATGCTCAATTCTATCGGTACATTCTAACTTTGCTTGTTGCTGTTGTTGCACTTTATTTTTTAGTTGTATTATTTGCTTATTTAAGTCTGCTATATTAGTAGAATAATCTTGTTGATTTTTTAGGTTCAATGCTTTTTGAGTTCTTAATTGATTTATATCCTGCATGTTTTTTTGCAACTGTTTATCCATATTTATTATAGAATTATTTATCATATCTATATTCGTACTCACTTTATATATATCCATCTTGCACTGTGCAATTTTATTTAGTTTTTCCTCACCTATAGTTTCAAGTTTGATTAATTCTTGTTCTAATTTATTCGACTCTTCATCTTGAAATTTATTATTTTGATACTCTTGTACTTTTTCAGTATCCTCACTAAGCTGTAGATCTGTTTTTTTAATTTCGTGTTGTATATCTTTTACTGTAGCTTGAAGTTCTGCTTTATTATTTTGCAAAAATGTTACCTTTTCTGAGATAATCTTTTGTTCAATTCCCAAATTTGTCTGTTTATTTTCAACTACTTTAATACTAGATGCGTGTTCAGTTAAAATTATATTAACTTTATCTAAGTTGATTTTCAACTCTTCTACATTAATTTTAGTCTCATCTTTACTAATAGTTAATTGGATTAATTTTTGCTCACATTCTTTTAATTCTCGACTTCTTGTAAATAAATTATTAGCCTTTTGGCTTCCTCCGCTTAAGGCACCACCTATATTAAATAATTCGCCGCCTAATGTGACTAACTTATACTTATAGTTAAACTTTTTTGCTATATTAGATGCATTTTGCATATTATCTATTATAATTATTTTACCTAATAAATGTGATATAATGTCTTTATCTTCTTTTTTATAACTAATTAAATTACTTGCTATGCCTATAAAGCCTGGCTGCTTAGCAAGCTCTGGATATTCTTTTATGTTTTTTGCAGATTTTATAGTATCACGGGGTAAAAATGTTACTCTACCAATTTTTTTCTTTTTCATTGTAGTTATTATATTTTTAGCATCTTGTTCTGTATGTGTAACGATATGATGCACACTAGAACCTAAAGATATTGATATAGCTATTTCATATTCCTTTTTTACTTCTATTAAATCTGAGATAACTCCCACTACGCCTGTACATTTTAATTTTAGTACTTCTTTAACACTTTTTGAATATCCTTCAAATTCATTTTTTAATTGATTAAGAAATTGTATCTTGTTTTTTGTAGTTTCTTCATCATTCATTAAGGTTACATATTCTTTTTCTAATATGTTATATTTATCTACAATAGCATTTTTATTCGCTTCTTGTTTCAGCAATTGTTTTTCTAAAATTATAAAATCCTTTTCAAGCTGTTGGCTCTGCTCATTTATGTCAACTAATTGTTGCTTATAGGTTGTAAGTTCTGTATTTAATGTGGATAAAGTAGTATTAGTAGTTTCCTGCTTAGCTAATAAAACCTCTTTAGCCTTTTTATTTCTTGATATTTCAAGTTGCAAAAACTCTAATTTATTTAAGCTACTGATTTTATGCTGTTTAGCTTCTTCTAATTTAGTTTTTTTATCTTGTTTTATCTGCTTAATATACTCAAATTCTTGTTCTATATCAACTAGAGTTTTTTTCATACTGATATGTTGCTCTTGTTCAGCAATTAATTTAGTTTTATATAACTGTAAATTTTTTGATAACTCTTTTTCATTTTCGCCTAGCTTATCTTTGTCTTGGTCTAATTGCTGATTTAAGTTAACAGAAAGGTGTGTTTTTTCTTCATAAATAGAAATTTGTGCAAGTTGAGTAGCAATCAATTTTTCAATCTCTATAGTTTCATTGAGTAAAGCATCTATTTTAAGTTGTAGATTGTGTTGTTGCTTTTTTAGGTTAGTACTTTGAGTTATATAATGCGAGATATTTTCCTTTTTATCTATAATTTGGTTATTAACAATATTAGAATTATTATTTAATTCAGTAAGGTCTTTTTCTATCTGCTCTAATTGGGTTAAGAATAAATTTATTTCTATGGATTTTAGTCTATCTTTTAATGTTAAATATTGCTTAGTTTTATCTGCTTCTTTGCGTAAAGGTTCTATCCTTTGCTCAATCTCAGATAATATATCTTCTACTCTTTTAATATTTTCTCTTTCTTTATCAAGTTTTTTATAAGTTTCTAAACGTTTTACCTTATATTTATATATTCCGGCCGCTTCTTCAAACACGTTTCGACGCTCTTCTGGTTTGCTACTTAGAATTTTTTCTATTTGTCCTTGGCCAATAATGGAATAACCTTCTTTTCCCACCCCAGTATCCATGAAAATTTCTTGAATATCTTTTAATCTACAAATAGAATTATTTAAAAGATATTCACTTTCCCCTGAGCGATATATTCTTCTCTTAACAGCTACTTCGGTAAAATCAATTTTCAAGTCGTGCGTGCTATTATTTATATATAAACACACTTCAGCATATCCTAATGCACGTCTTTTTTCGGAACCCGTAAAAATAATATCTTGAGTCTTTTGGCCTCTTAAAACTTTTATATTTTGTTCACCTAATACCCACCTAATTGCATCTGCAATATTACTTTTTCCACTTCCGTTAGGCCCTATTATAGCTGTTATACCTTGGGGAACCTCAAGTTTTATTTTATCTGCAAAAGATTTAAACCCAACAATTTCTACTTTTTCCAAATACATTAATGTGCTTACTCCTTAGTATACTTATATACATTTTTTAACGCCATATGAGCTGCTATTTGCTCTGCCTCACGCTTTGTTTTGCCAGAGCCTGAACCAATAACTTCACCATTTTGTTTAAGCTCTACTACAAATTCTTTATCATGGTCTGGCCCTTTTTCCTCAACTATATCATATACAAGCACATTTTTATTATTCTTTTGTGCTTCTACTTGTAAGATAGTTTTATAGTCTTGGTATAATTTATCGGTAGTTGTGTAGCGTACTGATTCTATCAGCGTATTCGCTAAGAAAATTCTAACGTCTTCAAAAGAGCTATCCATAAACATAGCACCTGTCACGGCCTCAAATGCATCTGCAATGATAGAACTTCTATCATTTCCTCCACTCATTTTTTCACCTTTACCCAGTAATATATAATCGCCTATATTCAAGTCTCTACCAGCTTTTGCTAGACCACTCTCACAAACGATACTTGCTCTATATTTTGACAAATCTCCTTCATGAGCTTCTGGGTATTTTTTAAATAGATACTCACTAACAATTAAATCTAGTATAGCATCTCCTAAAAATTCCAGTCTTTCATTATCTTTTACGTTCTCATCTTTATGCTCATTTGCATATGAGCTGTGCGTTAATGCTTTATTTATTAAGAACTGACTCTTAAAGTTATACTTAATTGAGTTTTGGAATTTTGTTAATTCATCTTGTCTTTGTTTTGAAATTTTCATCCAGCTTTAGCAAGGTTATATAGTCCCTGCTCCTCCTTCTTGTTGGTATTAAACTATATCAAATAGTTGTATCAATACATCTTATACTAAAACTTGATATAAATCAAGTACAGAGTTAATTTTTATCTTTAATAACGCAAAAGAGTTAGCCACACGGACTAACTCAATGTATTTACTATTATTGATTTACAATTATTTCTAATGCTGTAGTTTGTGCTGGGATTGATAAAGTCATAATAGGCCCATAAATTACTGTTACTATTTGGTTATTAGCTAAATCTTCTTTATTGTAAACTTCACCAGTGCTTGTAGTTATTATAGTATCTTCAGAGATATGAAAAATAGTTTGTTCCATTGGGTTATCTAAGCTTCCTACTATAATGCTCATATTATCTGCATTTGTTAGCACTTCAACAATTGGTGCATTTTCTACTGTAAAAGTTTGGCTTTGTAAACTTTCTGTATGATTTACTTGAGGAATCATTTTTCCATTCTCATCATATTCGTATACAGTTGGAGCCGGAATTTCTGACTCGATTGGCAACGAATGGCCGTCTATTTTTGCATTAATTAAATATGCATTAGCTTGAGGTACCATTGATTTTGTCATAGCCATTGAATGTTGTACAGTTACTATACCTCCTACTTCAAAATCTTCTAACGTAGCTAACCCATTTGTTAAAATAGTCTCCTCAGTAATATTTAATGCTATATAATTTTGTGGTGCATCTTCTAATCCTGCTGGTAATATTACCATTTGTTTTAGCTCTAAGTCTATACTTATAATCGTAGCACGTTCAATTGCAACTGCATCTTCTGGCAGTGGTGCTAAGTCTGCTACTGGCATCTCTGCAAAATCTGGCATAGGTATCATTGGGTGATGTGCCATGTTTAATATAACTCCGTGCTCTGTATTATCAATTTTCATACCAAATAATTGAGTTAATAAATCTAACGATACGAAAACGTCATTTTCTCTAATTATAGAGTTAGTGTTATTTAAAATATCATTTCTCGCTTCTACTTCACCAACTACTGGAGTTGCAAATACACTTACTCCCATTGTTAAAATACTAAGTCCCGCTAATAATAAATTTCTCTTTTTCATAATTATAATCTCCTTTTTATTTATAAGTTGTTTTTTTCTGATACTTAATAGACGTACTAAGTTTTAAAAAGTTCCCGAATTTAGAAAAAAGTTTTTATTTTTTTCTTATTATGTAATTGTATCAGATTTTGAAAAGTCTAATTCCTCTTAAAGCTTTATAAATTAAGAACCTAAGACCTTTTATCTAGTATATCATAAAGAAGATATAATTCAAGTTGTAAATTTTGCCTATAAAAAGAGTAGATGCTCACTACTCTTTTTTATTGTGTGTTTATTTATCTTCTAGGCTATTGACTACCTAAGAGATAGGAAATTCTATCTAATCTTGTGTATATGGTAATAAAGCAATATGTCTTGCACGCTTTATTGCAACTGTTAACTTACGTTGTGCTTTTGCTGAGTTTCCTGTAATCCTTCTAGGAAGAATTTTCCCACGTTCAGACATAAATTTCTTTAAGGTATTAATATCTTTATAATTTATCTTGTTGATATTATCTCCTGCAAATTGATTTACTTTACGTCTTCTACGATTACGTCTTCTTTGCATTGCCATTGCATTAATCCTCCTTCATTATCTCTAATTTATTGCTAAAATGGTAAATCTTCGTCTTCTTCCATTGCTGTAGCAGGCGTAAATCCAGCTACATTATTATTAGTATTATTTGAAGGAGTTGGAGTATAAGCAGAAGTATTTTGGTACGAACCAGAGGTATTACCCGGTTGTTGTACTTCAAAAGATGATTTGCTCTCGGCAAAATGTTGCTCTTCAGCTACTATATCAACATAAGTTTGTTTGCCTTTTTGAGGATCGTCTACACTATTAATTTGTATCCTGCCTACTATAGATACCATCCTACCTTTTTTAAAATAATTATTTGCAAACTCACCTGCTTTTCCAAATGCAGTTATATTAAAAAAATCTACATCTGCCTCTCCCTGTTTTGCATATTGCCTTCTTACAGCTAGTCCATACTTTGCTATTGCAATAGGATTTGCTGATTGTGAATAACGAAGTTCTGGGTCTCTTGTTAATCTACCCATTAGAATTACTTTATTCATATTTCCTCCTTCTAAACTTTACTAATTTATTTTTCATCAAGACGTATAACTAAATATCGAAGAATTGGCTCCATAATTCTAAGTCTACTTTCAATTTCAGCTGGTACTTCTGTACTAGCATCAAAATGGATAAAGTAGTAGAAACCTTCTTTATGCTTTTCAATTTCATAAGCAAGCTTTCTTTTACCCCAGTCATCAATATTGGTAATTTCTCCACCGAAGCGTACTACTAACTCTTTTACTTTTTCAAGTTGAGCTTTTTTATCTTCTTCTGCTAATGAAGGAATTAATACAACTGACAATTCATATTGTGTCATTCTGGCACCTCCTTTTGGACTTTGGCCCTATTTAAATATAAATAGAACAAGGATTTATTTTACAAGATATTATATTAGCATATGTTTCTACAAAATACAAGCTCATATTTTAAATAATTTTTATACTTTTTTCTATTAATACCTTGTAATTCTTATCAAACTTATTACCTCAATTATCTCATATTAAATAATTGACATATTTTAAGCAGTTGATACACTATTTAAGGAAATATTTTTCGTTTTATATTAGTTATATTTATAATTTCTTCTGGAGTAGAATCAATTTCTTGCAATTGATACGAATAATAACTTAAATCATACCACCCGCCATGTTTATAACCTAAATTTTGCATTGTAGCAATATGCGTAAAGCCGAAGTTTTCATGGAACTTTAGACTAAATCTATTAGCCGAAGTAATTAAAGCATATAACATAATAAAATTTTGCTGTTTTAAAATATCTATCAGCTTTTTGTACAATCTTTTGCCGACTCCTTTGTTTTGATATAGTTCATCTAAATATATAGAAGATACTACTGACCATTTACATGCCGTTCTCTCCATATATTGTGTGGCATATGCATATCCTTGCACAATATTATCCACTTCATATACTATAAATGGATAGATGCTAGATATCGTATTAACTCTATCTCTAAATTCTTTTAACGTTGGCACTTCTATTTCAAAAGTTATACTCGTGTTAATTATATAGTATTTATATATTTCATAAATTCTTTCTACATCATATTCTTCTAAAAATCTAATCATATATTTTAATCCCCAATCAATTTTGGTTACAAAAAAAGATGAGAAAATTAACTCTTCTCATCTTTTTTCAACAGGCGACAACCAGATTCGAACTGGTGATCAAGGAGTTGCAGTCCACTGCCTTACCACTTGGCTATGTCGCCTTAATTTTGGCAATCACTTACTCTCCCGGGCCGTCTCCAGCCAAGTACCATCAGCCGACTTTAGCTTAACCTGCGTGTTCGGTATGGAAACGGGTGTTTCCTAAAGTCGTATTACCACCAAAAATGACCCATAGGGGAATCGAACCCCTGTTACCGCCGTGAAAGGGCGGTGTCTTAACCGCTTGACCAATGGGCCTAACATATAATCCTAAATTAAACTC
>MDJN01000206.1 GCA_001995005.1 Candidatus Parepulonipiscium sp. PG-Nun2H_MBin03
TGTACCTGATACCTCATATACTACATTATAACCTTTTCCATCTGGATTTACTCTTTGTTTAAAATCTTCATCTAGTGGATTTACAGTTTCAAATCCTAAATCTTGTGCAAATTGGCGCCTAAAATCTGAAATTTCTGAAATAACTACTTTACTTGCTCCAGCCTGCCTTGCTACTAATGCAATCAAAATACCTATTGGACCTCCGCCTATAACTAAGGCACTTTCACCTACTGCTAAGTTACTACGACGAACGTCGTGCACTGCAACTGCAAGCGGTTCTGTAATAGCTGCTAATTGATTATCAACACCTTCTGGAACTTTGTATACTTTTCTAGTTAATACTTTTACATACTGTGCAAATCCGCCATTAATATGCACTCCTTTAATTGCTAGACTCGTACATACATTGTCTTTACCATCAGCACAAGGTTCACAACATCCGCAAGAGAAAAATGGCTGTGCAACAACAGAATCTCCAGGTTGTAAATTTTGTGGATTTAATCCTTTAACTTCAATCAATTCCCCAACAAATTCATGCCCTGGAATTAATGGAAATTTAGCCGTTGGATGATGCCCATTTAATATGTGAATATCACTTCCGCAAATTCCACAATACTCTACTTTAATTAATGCCTCACCATCTAGTAAAGTTGGCATATCAACATCCATTATATCAAATTCTTTAACATTTGGAAATATAATAGTTCTCATCTACTTCTCCTTTCTTTAAATAGCATGTATAATTATTATAAATACTATAAATAAGTTTGTCAATATTTTTATAAACGGGTACAACAATATTATTCCTGTACCCTACTAATTATACCTAATCACTTATATGATGTTCCACCTACATTTACATACAAATTTATTTCCTGTGCAATATTTACACATTTATTTACATTTTTTTGGTTTTCTTCTATCAAGTCTATTAATTCATATTCTAAATCTAAGAGATTATACTTTTCAGAACCAAATTGGTGGAATGGTAGTATGTGTATTTGGTCGATACCATCCATATCTTTTAAAAATCTCATCATATTAGTAAATTCTTCTGTAGTATCATTCACGTTAGGAATAAGAGGTATTCGTATAACAATATTATTATGAATTTTGACTAGAGTTCGTAGGTTTTGTAAAATTTGAGTATTGCTATGTCCTGTCCATTCTTTATGTCTTACCTGAGTATACATTTTAAAATCAAATAAAAATAAATCTACAACTTTACTCATTTTCGTAATTGTGCTAGTCGGAACCAAGCCACATGTTTCCACTGCTGTACTTATATTTTTCTCTCTTACCCTACGCAACAATTCATAATTAAACTCAAAATTGCGTAATGGCTCCCCCCCACTTATTGTAAGTCCACCACCACTATTTTTATAAACTACCTCATCTTTAATTACTTCATCAAATACTTCATCAACAGTTTTAATATGCGAACTCAGTTTTCTTGCTAGAAAATAACACTCCTCCTCGCATTTACCACATGCATTACAAAACGTTTTATCAGTAATAATATCTCCTTCTTGAGTACAAGAAAGGGCATTGTTTGGACAAGTCGATACACAAGCTTTACAACTTACACATAGCTCTTTATTATATAATATAACAGGTTTTAGACTTATTGTTTCAGGATTTTGGCACCATTTACATTTTAAGGGGCACCCTTGGTAAAATACAGTTGTTCGAATTCCTGGTCCATCATGCACACAAAATCTTTGAATATCTGTCACATAAGCTCTTTTTTCCATAAATTTCACCTAACGGGCAAATCTTTTAATCATATTATCTTGTTGTACCGGACTCATAGCAATAAAGTATGCTGCAAGTCCTCCCATTCTTACACGTAGATTTTTATGATTTTGTGGGTTTACTTTCGCATCTTTTAATTCTTCTATGTCTGTACAATTAATTGTTAAAATTTGGCCTCCTAGCTCACAGAAAGATTGAATAAGTCCTATCATTCTATCTGTTCCTTTGTCTCCTTCAAATTCACCTGAATTTACAGAAATATCAACTGGGCTTCCAGCATAAAAACGTTTTAAATCTGCCTTTGCAATACTTTTCATCACAGAAGTCGGACCTTGTAAATCCATTCCAGGAACAGGAGAATAGTTAGGTGCTAATTGCTCACCAAATTTTCTGCCATCTGCAGAAGCTCCTATATCACGTCCTAGTGCTGCATAATTCTCAAATGTTCCAATACCGCACGGGAATTTAATTTTTTCATGTTTCCCTCTCCATGTAAGTATTCTATTTTCAAAATCTTTTAGTAACTTAACTGCTAAATCGTCAACTTCCGTATTGTCATTACCAAATTTCGGCATTCTATTTAGTACTTTTGCGTGTAGTCTTTCATGACCTACCCAATTATCTTTTAATGCTGTAATTAATTCTTCCATTGTAATTGAGTTTTCTTCAAATACTAATTTCTTAATAGCAATTAAAGAATCTACTGTATTAGCAAGCCCAGTGCATAAAACCATATGGAATATATATCTTGCTCCATCTTGACTAATATCTCGGCCATTCTTTATGCAATCATCTGTAATTGATGAAAAAAGTGGGTCTGGAGCAATCATAAATGATAATCCAAAATTCTCAATACGTTTTTCGCATTGGAAGTCTATTCTATCATTCATTTGCTTTAAATATGCCTCATAAAATTCATCAAAATTTGCAAATTGAGTTGGATCCCCTGTATCTAATCCTTCTTGTTCATTATTATGCAAACTCTTTCCTCTAAATAAAACCCATTCAAGACATCTTAAATTCATAACATGTGCATAGCTGAAGTGACTTTTTCCTGCTACTAGCACTTCCCAACAACCATCGTTACAATAGTGTCTTGCATCTTTAATATCAACACCTAAATCAATAAGACCTGGAATTATAGATTCATCATTATAAATCATAGGCTCCCCTTGGCCTGTACGTAAAACACTAGCTACAAGTTCTATAAAACTACGTGGTGTATTCTTATGCATTCTAGCCCCTAAAGTAGGCATAATCATTTCCATAGAATGCATTATATCAACAAATAAATAAGAAACTTCATTTGTAGCATCGTTACCATCTGTGTCAACTCCACCTACCATACAGTTCATTAACCAGTCATTTCCTGATTGACCATAGTTAAAATTCGCTTCGCTATCATCCTCTTCATCATATTGCCAAGTTAATGCTCGTGTTCCATATCCACCTGTACTATTTACTTTTGTATTATCTTCACTTTCATCAATAACTACCCCTTGTGAAAATAATCCAAAGTTATAGTGATTTTCTGCTTTTTTAGTATCAATTATAATTCTTTCGTTACATTTAACTAAGAAAGAGGCAATTAAATCTATTGCGTCTTCTTTACTAATTTTTCCTGCTTTAATATCTGTATCATAATATTTAAATAAATATTGGTCTGCTCTGCCTAATGGGATAAATTCTCCACCTGAGTTTACAATAGCATACGTAAACCAATACGCTTGCAACGCTTCTTGTAAACAAGTTGCAGGTTTTAACGGTACACGAGTACATACTCTATAAATATTCATAAGTTCATCTTTTCGAACTTTATCGACACATTCTGATGCCAATCTCAATGCTTCATTTGCATATCTTCTTGCAAAAACTACTAATCCATCAAGTGCAACAATCATAGCACGATACTCATCTATTGCTATTGCATCTGGTTTCTCTAACGCTAGTTGAGCATTCATAGCTGCATATACTGTAGCTTTTACTCCCTCAACACCTTCATCTATAATTCTATTATAAGCTGGAGGATGATGACCCCAAATAGAACTTTCATTTAGTTCGTATCTTTCTGCAATCTCTCCTTCTTCTTTACTAAAATATTTCGGGATAGTACTACCCCAGCCTACACTATTTTGATTAGGACACCCTACAATTAGTTCGTCATCTTTAATAATTGTAGGTAGATTTTCACAAATATGCATATGAGAATATGCTTTTCTAACTACCATAGGCTCATTTATCATCCAAGCATTTTCCGGTTTATCTAAAATATTAGTATCTGCAAAGTGCCATACTCCAGGGTCTTGAAATTCTACATCAAATAAACGTTTCTTTATTTTATTAAGTCTTGGTGTTAATTCTAACATACATTCACTCCTTCTATATATTAAATACTAATCTTCCTTTAAACCTTCTACTAAAAATGCCTCTTCTTTTGGTTTAATATACTTTTTAGCTAGCACTGTTAGGATTGTTACTACTATAGCTCCCGCTACCATATATATCATTGTATCTGTACCAAATCCACCTACTCTTGCAAGTCCTACTGGTGATAATATAATATATACCCAAACCATAACTGTAATTAAAAATCCGCTAAATTCGTAGCGACGGTCCCACGGTTTAATATCAACTGCAAATGAATTTTTAAGCACAAAGTCCTCTGTTCTTGGATTAGTCTTACTTACATGCCACATGTATAAACAACTTGTCACAAATAAAAAGGCAACTGTGTGTAAATAATGCCAAGGTGTCCCTACTAAATAATCTATACCATAAACTACTAGACAATATATTGACGCATTTCTAGCAGCAAAGGCTGGAACTTTTTTATTAGCATATCCCATAAATACAACTACAATAATTGGAACATTTGTAAAACCGTTAATTGATTGTAGATGAGTATACAACCCGCTAGGTGCATACATCAAAAATGGTGATATAATCATAGATATAAATGCCACTGCAACACCCAATTTTTTACCTGCTATAACTATTTCTTTATCTGACATATTAGGATGCTTTGGTTGGTATATATTTTTTGCATATAAAGTTGAGATACTATTTAATAGCCCATTAAATGTACTTAAAATGGCCCCAAACATTGCAGCAACAAATAATCCTAATAACGGTTTCGGCAACACGTCATTCACTAATGTTGGGTAAATTACATCCGCACTAAGTCCGCTCTCTGCTGCACTTCCATACATTTGAAACGCTATAAGCCCTGGAACCATAAGCACAATAGGAGTTAATATTTTATAAACTCCAGCAAATATTATACCTTTTTGTCCAGCTTTTAAGTCTTTAGCCCCTAACGCTCTTTGTATCATGGCTTGGTCAGTACCAAAAAAGTAAAGCACAATAATCCCTAATCCTGTAAATGTTGTTGAAAATGGTAGTAAATCATTTGCAGCACCAATCGAATTCATCTTTTCAGGATTAAAGGATAATGCTTCAACTCCAGCCATAAAGTCTCCATTACCTAATGCAATAAATCCGAATATTGGTACTAATAATCCCCCAATTACTAATAACACTCCATTAATTGAATCAGCAGTTGCAGCAGCTTTTAGTCCGCCAAATAGTGCATATAGTATACCTATAATTCCAACTGCAAATACCCCTATCATAATAGCCGTAAAATAACTTACCCCTAATAAACTATCTATACCAAATATAGCATTCATAACTACAGAACCTGCATATAAAGTAATTGGTAACATATTAATGATATACGCAAATATTACTAGATACGTAATAAATTGTTTCATCCCAAAACTATATCTATCTTCTAGAAAATCTGGAATAGTTGTAATTCCTCCTTTTAAGTATCTAGGTAATAAAAAGATAGCTACAATACTTAAACATAATGCACCATTAATTTCCCACCCTATTGTTGACATGTTTCCATTATAAACATCTCCTGTCATACCAACAAAGTGAGTAGCACTTAAATTGGCAAGTAAGATTGATGCTGCAATTACGCCACTTGTTAAACTTCTTCCTCCTAAAAAGTAACCATCACTCGTATTTTTAGCGATCTTACTATTTTTGTACATTGCATATGAGAATACAAATATAGTACACGCAAAAAACGATATTAACATAGTCGTCATAACTTCAAACCCCTCTCTAAAATACTCCTTTATAAAACTCCTTTTAAGGTATAGCTTTTAATTTGAGTCATTTCACTTAGTGTATGAGAAACTCCCTCTCTTCCTAATCCGCTCTTTTTGTATCCACCAAATGCCAATTCTGTAGGTCTATAACAACTACCACCATTAATTACGATACTTGCTGTTTCCATTTTGGATGCAATAGAAATAGCTCTTCCAACATTTTTACTAAACACTGCTCCAGATAATCCATAACATGATGAATTTGAAATCTCAAGCGCTTCTTCATCGGTTTTAAATGGAATTATAGGAAATACTGGTCCAAACACCTCTAAATCTTTACAAATATCGCTGTCTTTTGATACATTAATTAATACAGTCGGTGGAAAGAACGCACCTTCAGTAATTTTTCCGCCTAATACACATTTAGCTCCTTGTTTAATTGTAAGTTCAACTTGTTCTTCAACTTCTATTGCTGCTCTTATATTAATTAAGCATCCCATATCCATTGCAGGATCTAGTGGGTCTCCCATAGTAATTTTTTCTAGTCTCCCTATAAGTTTCTCAACATATTCATCATAAATATCTTCATGCACAATAAATCTTTTACTTGCACAGCAAACTTGACCTGAATTTAATATTCTACTCATTACAGATTCTTCAACAGCTAAATCTATGTCTGAATCTTCTAACACAACTAGTGCATCATTTCCGCCTAATTCTAAGTACACAGGAATTAAATTTTTAGCTGCCTTTTGGTAAATATCTATTCCTACTTGAGTACTACCTGTCATACTCATAGCATCAATTCCTGGGTGAGACACTAAATAATCACCAATAATAGCACCGCTACCAGTTACCACCTGAGCTGCTTTTTTAGGTACACCTGCCTTGTGTAATAATTCTACAGTTT
Organism: Candidatus Parepulonipiscium sp. PG-Nun2H_MBin03; assembly: GCA_001995005.1. Classification (GTDB taxonomy): domain Bacteria; phylum Bacillota; class Clostridia; order Lachnospirales; family Cellulosilyticaceae; genus Epulonipiscioides. Next base: position 6,787 of record MDJN01000206.1, read on the forward strand.
TAATAATAGTTAATGGATTATCAGATGGTGGTTTAATGATAACCGCATTACCTGCAACTATAGCCGGAATTACTTTATTTCCTAATAAATCAATAGGAAAATTAAACGGAAGTAAACAAGCTATTATTCCTAGTGGCTCATATCTTGTAAACGTAATATCTTGCATAGAATTTCCTAATGTACTACCGGTAGATAGACATTCTCCGTACATATGTGCAGCTTTTTCGCTATATGCTCTTGTTAAATTTATGCAAGAATCCATTTCCGCTTGAGCTTGAGCATAAACTTTACCCGTTTCCCTAGTTAAAGTTTCTGCTAAATCGTCTCTATTTTCTTGGTATAGTGCAATAAATTTTTCTAAAATAACATTTCTTTCACCCTGAGACATATATCCCCAGTCTTTAAGACCTTCTTTAGCAGCCACAACCGCCTCGTCCACATCTTTTTCTTTTAATTTTGGTATAGTATCAATTATTTCGTTTGTTGCTGGATTTGTAATTTCTGATTGTTCATATCCGTTTCCTACATATTTACCGTTGATTTGTACTAACATATTATCTCCTCCATTTTTAAGTTATTTCTTTGAATTTTTTTACATTTTTAAGTAAAATATATTAATTTTTTTACTCTTCTGCCCCTTTTAGTATATATATATATATATATATATTGTCAATAGTTTGTAGTAAATTTTTAAAGTTTTTAGGTTTAATTACAATATATAGCTATACTTTAGCAAGTTACTTTATTAAATTATACTTAATATTTTCATTACTAAACTGATAATATATACTTATATGTAAAATATTACTTTAACTAAACCACATTATAGGAATACAAAAAAGGAACTAATATTTAATATTAGTTCTCACATAGAAG
>MDJN01000207.1 GCA_001995005.1 Candidatus Parepulonipiscium sp. PG-Nun2H_MBin03
TGTATGTCTGCACTCTCGCCTAATTCATCTATAATAGTTTTCGCCTTTTCAATTTGCAACACTAAATCTTTAAATACATCAGAAGTGTCATTTACAATATCGTTTCCATCCTTAGCATTTTTTATGCTTAAACTCATTATAGTTTCTATTTCTTTTACTTGAGCAGAGCTTCTAGTCGCTAAATCTCTTATATCGTTTGCTACCACTGTAAATCCTCTACCCGTCTCACCTGCACGTGCCGCCTCAATAGATGCATTTAATGCCAGTAAGTTAGTTTGATTAGCAATATTATCTATAACACTAACAAATTGCTCTATACCTTGTGTAGCTATCACAATTTCTTTCATAGTTTTTAATAAAATTTCCATTTTATCTAAGCTTATATCAGAAGTCTTTTTCATATCATTACTTATTGTTACTACGTTTCCAATTACTTTTTTATTATTGGTAATTTGACCATATATTTCTTCTATAGAAGTGACAAATTCTTCGGTAACTTTAATTTGCTCATCTGAGCCAGTCGCCAGATCTGTCGCTTCTATAGCAGAATTATTTGCCTGATGTGCCAGATCTTCTGAAGATTTAGAGATTTTAGATAAAGTTTGACTCAAAACTACTAATGTAGCATTTATATTTTCCTTTATGCTACTAAAGTGCCCTTGAAAGTTTGATGTAATAGGTTGTGTTAAGTCGCCATCTTTTATGCTAGATAGCGTATCATCTATTATAGACACATATCCTGATAACATCTTAACCATATTTCTTATATCTTCTGATAACATACCCACCTCATCTTTTGATATGTAATCTGGATGTATATTTAAATTTCCTGCTGCCAATTCTCTTACTACTACACTCAGCTCTTCTATAGGCTTTACCATTATCGCATTAAATACTCTATGTATTTTAAACCCTACAGCTATGGCAATAAGTACAATAATTGCTAAAAATATAATTACCTTTGATATCATTGAAGTCATACCTTCAATTAGATCAACACTTCCGTAATATGTAAGTTCTAACATCTCTTCTAACAGTTCAAATACCTCATATGATATAGGGTGAACATAGGTAAACATCTCAGCGTAAAAACTGTCTATATCTTGGTTATTGGCAAATGTCCATGCATTATCTGTATGCAAATTTAATGTTGCTAGTTGAGTCAAAAATTCTCTCTTTAGCCCATCATCATAGTTAAATGTCTCATCCACTAGTTTCATAGAAGCTTCAATATTACTGTCTATAACTTTAATCTTATTAGCATATTCAGCAATTTCAGTTGTATTATTTGTATTTGTCATATTATAGAGATGGTTATTTTCCACCTCTAGCGAAATATATATGCTAGTTAATGCATTATGTGCCATATATGTAGTATTATTATAAGTCTCTACCTTCTTGCCTAACATCTGATACCTGTTAATTGAAACTATTGACACAATTATTATAGCTACTATAAAAAATGTTATAGTTCCTGCTATTTTAACTCTAATAGGTGCGTTTTTTAACATCATATTTTTGTTTCCTTCTTTGTTTCCTTCTTTGTTTACATAGCTCATTCTTTCTCTCCTTATCTTTTTTTTAAAATATATATATATATTATCTCACATATAGTATAAATTTACAATAAGTATATTTTTTAATATGTAATAGGCTAGTAATTAGTTTTACCTAGTTACCAGCCTATTATTTCAATCTATTTCAATCTCTTTTTGTCTTAGTCTATGATAAGTTGCTTCGCTAATTAACCTATACATTGCTGCAGCCCCTGGAACTCCTAATATAATTCCTGGCAACCCAATCAGATTGCCTCCTATCGTAATTGCAAACATAACCCAAAAACCTGGCAATCCTAATGAACTACCCACTACTCTCGGATAAATTAAATTACTTTCCAACTGTTGTAGCACTATAATAAATACTATAAACCATACAACTTGCATAGGGTCAGTTATATCCGCCATAAGTATAATAAAAGATGCTGGTATAGTTCCTATAAATGGCCCAACCATAGGTACGATATTTGTTATACCTATAATTACACTAACTAACATTACATATGGAAACTTAAATATCGTCATACCTATAAAACATAAAATCCCTACAATAAACGACTCAAGTAGTTGCCCTGCAATAAAACCTGAAAACGCTTTGTCGAACACTCTCTTTACATGCACAATATAATCTGCGTGATTTTTTTTAAATACAGCGTATACGACTTGCTTTATTTGTCTACTAAGCATTTCTTTGCTAAGCAAAAAATATACCGAAAATACTAAGGCTATAACCATATTTATTACACTAGATGTTATGTTAAAAAACCAAGTTAATCATCTTGGTATTAAACTAGATAGCCAGCTTGTTAAAAATCCTAATATCTGTTCCCATGCCGCTTCTAGCTGTAGCCATATCTCTGGTATAGATATATTAAGTTCCATCCAAATTTGCTCTATATAATGCTCTACCATATAATATTGTTTTTGGATTTCTGGTACCAATACGTTGATACTGCTCCAAAGTTGCGGCACTACTATCATTAGCAAAATAGTCCCTATTCCAATAAACATTGTATATGATATAGTCAATGCTAATATTGGTTTTATATTGTCTAATATAGTCCCATTTCCTTTGTATCCTAATAAAATATTTCGTACGAAGTTAAATGGGCCTCTTAATATATAGGCTATAATAAATCCTATTGTTACAGGAACAAATACCCCTGCAATAAATGCCATTACCCCCCGTAAAGTTTCGATATTTATTAATATTAGCAATACAAGTATCCCCACTACCACTACTATAATATTCTCTTTTATTCTTTGCTTGTTCACCATATCTGCTCCTTCTATCTAGTATGCAGATATTATACCCCATTCTATTTATATTTTATACATTCACAATTAATCTATTTACCTCATTACAAAACCCTTTTAATAGCATTGCTATAACACACATTCATACAACTACCACAATGCAAGCAGTTATTTTGACCTATACTAGCTTTTTTATTTTCTAGTTTAATACAGTTTTGCGGGCAAATCATAACACATTTACTACAAGCTATACAACTTTCTGTAATAAAATACCCAGTTGTTTTCTTTTGTTGCTTACCAAAAGAAAAACTTTCTCTAAAAATCGGGCGAACTGACAAATCAAAAAATTCACCATCCCCTTCATAAATTTTGAAAACTGTCAATGATTTTCTACTTTCTATATTAGGATAAATATCATTCATATAAGTATTTTTACAAAATATCTCAGATAATAAATCACTTCCAACTTCCATCGCCTTAGCTCTTATATTGATTGATTTAGAGGACATGGTATCATCACCTTTAAAACCTGTTAGCGAGATATTTTCATTTTTACTAAGCCTTTCATATAATGCTTTGCCTTTGGCTGTCAAAAAATATAACCCTTCTTTATCAGCAAGCATCATATCAATCACACAAGTAATTGGGTTGTTATTTTCATCAGTTGTTGCAAGGACAACCGAATGTATTTCTTTGTATAAATATTCCAAGTAATTTGGCATAAAAATTCCTTTCTATAATATCTTTTCTACAAATTCTTTATTAGATAATCTTTCTAGAGCTATTAATAAAACATCACATTATTACTTTAATTTACCACTATATCATTAGTATATCCATACTATCTTCTAGTCTATACATTATATGTTCCTGGCACGAAAAGGTAGGTTTGTACACACCGAAATAGCACAAGTAGCATATAATATACTATATAATAGAAATCAGTTAAAACTTGAACGGAGGCGAGGATATGTCAAACATAGAAACCCGCAAAAAATTAGCACTATCTTTTAGTTGTGCGTATATATTTCTAGTGTGTATATGTACAATATTTAATTTAGCAGTGCCACAAGAGTTTACAATAATTGTAACTACTGTAATAGCATATTATTTTGGAGGAGAAACCGCACTAGATACAGTAGAAAACCATCAAAAAGAAGATAGATGAAGCAAATTAACTATATGTTAATTTGCATATATATCTTATACTGTGAGAAAAAAATTGACTCATACTTAAATCTACCTATATTTACTGGTCGACATGTAGTTTAGACAATAGACATACCGTCTCAACGTGGTACGTATTGGGGAACATATCCACGCAGAAGAGGTTTTTTACGCTATAGCCATTCTCCTCAAAGATGATTAAATCTCTGGCAAGAGAAGTTGGTTTACACGATATATACAGGATTTCCTCTGCCCCAAAATTAATAATTTTCGTTATAGCTTTTGGGTGTATACCGCCTCTAGGCGGATCTAGTATAATAACATCTGGTTGAATTTCTAATTTATCTATCTCTGTTAAAACATCACCCGCTATAAACTCGCAATTAGTTAAATTATTTAGCTTAGCATTTTCTGTTGCAGATGCCACAGCCTCTTTAATAATTTCAATTCCGAATACTTTCTTTGCTCTTAGAGCCATAATTTGAGCTATAGTACCTGTCCCTGAATATAAATCAAACACTACTTTATTATCAATATTTTTTATAAGTGATAGAGCATTTTTATATAATACTTGTGCACCTTTTGTATTTGTCTGGAAAAATGAAAAAGCTGATATTTTAAATGTTAGTCCTAAAATCTCTTCTACTATATAATCTCGACCATATAATATTTCTACGCTATCCGGCTTTACTGCATCTGCTAGGCTGTCGCTTATTGTGTGCAGTATGCCTGCTATTTTACCTTTTATATTCAATTCTAATAATGTAGACACTAATGTAGCATAATCATAACTTTGTTGCGAAGACGTTACTAGATTTATGAGCAGTTCACCAGTAGTTTCTGAGCGACGTATGATTAGAAATTTCAATACCCCTTCATGTATTTTTTTCTTATAAAAAGGTATATTTTTCTGCTTGGCATAATCTAATACTGTTGTTAAAATTGTGCTAAAATCACTATTGGTTATTTTACACCCATCAACAGTTATAATATCAAAGGTAGTATGTTTTTTATGCAACCCAAGTGCCATAGGCCCATCTTTTATTGTATCTCCAAATGAAAATTCCATTTTATTTCTATATTCATATTGATTAGGTGATGGAATAATATTAGTTAAGTCATACTTATTTTCTAATAAATCATTAACCTGCCTCAACTTCTGTTGTTGTTGATTTTCATACGGCACATTTTGCAATGAGCAACCACCACATACACCAAAGTAGTCACATACTGCTTCTACAAAATAATCCGGATTTTTTACTATTGATTCAATTCTGCCCTCCCAGGCACTTTTTCTTTTCTTTAGAAGTCTTACCTCCACTGTCTGTTCTAATAATGCATCTGATACAGCAATTTTCATATCAGATGCATACATTATTCCTTTATTCTTCCTATTTATTTTTTGTATAGTTCCTACTATTAAATCATTTTTTTTCGCCATGTTAATTCCTTAGTCTTGTTAAGTTAACTCAGTTAATAACTGCTATTTTAACTTAACAGAGCCACTTCCTTATATATTCATAATATTTTGGTACTTATTATGGCATATTTTTCCAATATATACAAGGTAGTTGACATATAGATTATTTTTCACTCTTTAAATAACACACCTGATTTATATAACTCAATAAATTGTCTTGCAACTCGTGGGCTCCGGCCTCCAGTACGAATAGCAAACTGCTCTGCTTGTGCAATCAGGTCGTTATTATAATCTATATCATATTGTTCGGCTAAGGCAAGCAAAATATCTTTAAATTTTTCTTTTTCGGGTTGTAAGAAAGTAACAATCAAACCAAATCTAGCCGAAAGGCTTGCCAGTTCTTGTCTCGTATCACTTTCATGAATGTCATCACCTGCTCTATCACTCCAGGATTCTTTTATTAAATGTCTACGATTAGAAGTAGCGTATACTACAACATTACTTGAGCGTCTGCAAACACTTCCTTCTAAAATAGCTTTTAAAGCTGCAAAGTTATCATCGTTAACCGTAAAGCTTAAATCATCTACAAATAAAATAAATTTAAGTGGATTATTGGCTAATTGGTCAATAATCGTAGGAATTTGGTATAGTTGATTTTTCTTAACTTCAATTAAACGCAGTCCTTCTGCAGTAAACTCATTTGAGATAGCTTTTACAGTTGATGATTTACCCGTTCCTGCATCACCATATAATAATACATTATTAGCTGGATTTCCTACAAGTAAAGCTTTAGTATTTAAAATTATTTGTCTTCTCTCATTTTCATACCCTGGTAATTCTATAAGCTTTTGTCTATCAGGATATTTTACTGGGATAAGATTACTATTTTCCACTGTAAATACAAAGTGCTTAGCAAACATACCATATCCTTTTATATTAACTGTGCTTACTCTTTCTAAATACAGCTTAATAAAATCTACCTGTTCTACTTCCCACTCCATTAAAAGATCAAATATTTTATTTCCTGCTTGTCCTAAATTTTGTTCCACATATTTTCGTAAACTTAATTCAGATAATTCTTGTAAAAAATCCAGTTCCTTTAATGCTCCAGTTTCAAGAATAATATTTTTACACCTGTTTGCTTCACCTCGAATATAAATATTTTCACTCTCTAATACAATTCTCAGCAAATACTGTGTCCAATTTGTAGTATTCTCAAATAGTGTCGCTTCAAAATCTGCAATTGCATCTATTAAAGTTTCATCAATAGTCTTTACTTTAAATACATTCATCAACTTTAACACTACATCATCTTCTAATATCCCTCTAAATATTACCAATCCTGAAAGTTTTTCACTCCATACATTCACTGTGGTTTCTCTCCTATTATAGTATTATACAAACCCCTTAAGGGGTAAAAATTGTTACACCATCTTCTCTTGCTTAACTTTTTTATCTATAATGTGTCGGCGTGATAATTCTTGTTTTACTTCATTTACGCTAATGTCCATTTCTACCATCAATACTAGCACGTGGTATGTTAAATCGGCTATTTCATAAATTGTTTCATTTTTATCATCTTGCATAGCACCAATTATTACTTCCGCAGATTCTTCACCTACTTTTTTTAGGATTTTTTCCTTACCTTTTTCAAAAAGATATGTTGTGTAGGAATTTTCCACTTTGGTTTCTTTGCGCTTTTGTATCATATCTTCTAATTGAGCTATTGAAAATGGAGTTTTACCCTCATCAATTATAGTATTAAAAAAGCAATTCGGTGCACCAGTATGGCATGCCACTCCCGTTTGTTCTACTTCTATTAAAATTGTGTCATTATCACAGTCTGATGACATTCTAATCACTTTTTGTATATGTCCGCTTGTTTCTCCTTTACGCCAAATTTCTTTTCTACTTCTAGAATAAAAGCAAGTATAACCTTCCTCTTGAGTAATTCTTATACTTTCCTCATTCATATATGCAAGCATAAGTACTTCTCTACTTTGAAAATCTTGTACTACTGCTGGGATTAATCCATTACTATCAAAATTTAAGTTGTTCATAAAATTCCCCTTATCTTCTAATTTCTATGCTGTTTTTCCTTAAATACTCTTTTAAATTAGGTATGCTAACTTGTTTATAGTGAAAAATAGAAGCTGCAAGCCCAGCATCTACGCCCTTTACAGTTTGAAATAAAGTTTTAAAATCTTCTTTATTACCTGCTCCTCCGCTTGCTATCACAGGAATTTTTATATTTTCGCATAAGGCACTCAACATTTCTAGGTCAAACCCATTTTTCACACCGTCTGTATCTATGCTGTTTAAAACTATTTCACCTGCACCCAAAGCTTCGCCTTCTTTGGCCCACTCTATTGCATCTAGATCTGTAAGTTTTCTGCCACCCATTGTACAAACCTTAAATTTACCTTCTATACGCTTTGCATCTATTGATAGTACCACGCATTGACTACCATATTTTTTTGCCCCTTCATTTATAAGGTGCTTATTTTTTATGGCACCAGAGTTTACAGATACTTTGTCGGCACCGCATTTTAATACTCTTTCAAAATCATCTATTGTATTTATTCCTCCTCCTACCGTAAGAGGAATAAATATTTGACTTGCTACTTTTTTTAATATATCTGTAAATAATGCTCTTTGCTCAAAACTGGCTGTAATATCATAAAATACAAGTTCATCTGCTCTTTGCTCATTATAAAATTTTGCAAGCTCCACCGGATCTTCTACATCTTTTATACCTTCAAAATTAACCCCTTTTACAACCCTACCATTACGAATATCAAGACAGGGTATGATACGCTTAGCTAGCATATATCAATAACCTCCTTAAGGGATAACTTTCCTTCATAAATTGCTTTACCAACTATCGCACCGTCACAACCCATTTCCTTAAGCTTCTTTACTTCGTCAAGCGTACTTACTCCGCCACTCGCCACTATATTTAACCCTTTTATTTGTACTAGCTTTTTATACGCTTCTATGTCGCAACCATTTAGCATACCGTCTCTTGAAATTTCGGTATAAATTATAGTCTCAACTCCCATATTTACTAATCTTTCGCAAAACTCATATGCCTCTAAAGTTGATTTTTCAAGCCAACCATTTATAGCCACTTTTCCATCCTTTGCATCAACTCCAACAGCTATCTTATTGCCATATTTTTTTACCATCTCTTCTACAAAAGTTGGATTTTGCACTGCTATTGTCCCTAATATAACTCTGTCTATCCCCAGTTCCAGGGCTCTACTAATTATATATTCATTGCGCATACCTCCGCCTAGTTGGCAAAAAAACTTCTTATTTTCTAGTATTTCAAAAACAGCTCCTTGGTTTGCCAGCGCTCCTTCTTTCGCACCGTCTAAGTCTACTATGTGTAAACTATCTGCACCAGCTTCGCAAAACGACTGCAACGTCTCACTAATCGAATCGCTATATACCTTTACCTTATTATAGTCTCCTTGTGATAACCTCACAATTTGATTATCTTTTAAATCTATTGCTGGAAATATTCTCATTACCTTTTCTCCTTTTTTGTAGCTCTATCTAATTAATATATCCCTATTTTACTATCTTTTTTTATTATTTACAAGACGAATGTATTTATAATATTAACTTTTACCATATGGTTAGACTATCCGGCATTTCTATATCTTCTAAATTATTACATTCTGAAAACGCAAACTCTCCTATCTCCTGCACACTCTCTGGTATCACAATGCTTTTTAAGTTGATACATTCCGCAAATGCACTCTCTCCTATTTTCATTACCCCTTCTGGTATTACAATGCTTTCTAAGCTAGTGCAGTGTGCAAATACTCCAGTTGATACTTTAGTTATACTATCCGGAATTGTGACATTTGTTAACTTTCTGCACAGTAAAAATGCCCAGTCCCCTATTTCTGTTACACTAGATGGTATTGTTACTTCTTCTAAATTGCTACAATGTGCAAACGCCCATTGACTTATCTCCACTACACTATCTGGTATCTTTATGCTTTTTAAGCTACTGCACTCTGTAAATGTATGTGTTCCTATTTTTGTTACGCCATTTGGGATTGTTATTTCTTCTAAACTGTTGCACTCCACAAATGCCCAATCCCCTATTTTTGTTACACTACTTGGGATTGATATACTCTTTAAACTGCTGCAATTTGCAAATGCTAGAGTATTTATTTGACTAATACCAGATGATAAAACTACTTCTGTTAAGTCAACACACTCGCTAAACGCACTATAGCCTATTGATATAACTTTTATTCCATTTACTACACTCGGAATAGTAATTTTAGACGCTTCATTTATAACATCAATAATAGTACCACTTGCAGGGTCAAATTTAATCTTACCATTTTCTATGTCTACCCATATTATACTATCATTATTGCTATAATTTATTACATCTCTAAACTTCAGTTGCATCTCTTCTTCATTTTCATCATAACTTGGTATAATTAATCGGCTTATCTCTTCTATATTATTCCACTGTTGTACACTTCCTAAATAATTTAAACTCCCTAAGCTATAACAATCATAAAATGTACCTAGTCCTATTGACATCACTCCTGCTGGGATTGATATCCTTTCTAAGTTACTACATCGTGCAAATGCAAAACTTTTTATTTCTGCAACCGAATTTGGTAAGATTATGTTCTCCAAACTAATACACCCTGAAAATGCACTAGAACCAATTGTTATTACACTATTTGGAATTTCTACATTTTCTAAATTAATACAGTCTGAAAATACACCCGTTTCTATCACTATTATATCACCGGGTAAGACTATACTTTCTAAGTCACTGCATCCTGCAAATGCATACTCTCCTATATCACTTACACTATCCGGAATATCTATCTGCCTTAAGCTAACACACTTAGCAAATGCTAATTCTCCTATTTTTGTTAGGTTTTTTGGTAGTTCCACGCTTGTTAAACTAGCACATTCGCTAAAAGCATTTTTTTCTATTGTAGTTATTCCATCAGGTATCACTATTTTCTCTAAGGTTAAGTTACCTGAGAATACATCAGCATTTATTGATACTACTCTAACCCCATTTATTTCATTTGGTATATTCGCAATACTAATATCTCCTGATGCATCT
>MDJN01000208.1 GCA_001995005.1 Candidatus Parepulonipiscium sp. PG-Nun2H_MBin03
GCCTTGTTTTGAGATATTATAAATGAAATTAACATCTCAAACGGGTCTTGTCTTAATATCCTAATTCCTACGCCAAAATCTATTGCACATTTAATTTCAGGGGATACAACAAACAATTTGTCCATAATCTTTGCATAGTCTGTGTTTAAGTCAAAATAATCTTTCCAAAATTCCCTAAACTCTTTATCATCTGTGTTATTTATCGTTATTTGATTTTCTTCTTGAGTAATATTAATAAATTTATCTTTTGCAATTATGTTGTAGTTTAATTCTGATACTTTTTGAAACCTAAAAGTTTGTCCACATTCTAGTATATGTTTAATATTAAAATTATTCTGGTTAAGTCTAATCATAGAAGTCCCTCTTGCTTAAAATAGGTTTATCAATTTGATTATATCCATTTATGCCATATTTTAATCATCAATTACAAAAATAAAGCTCTAACCTCATCATGTAACAAGGTTAAAGCTCTTTTTCTATCTTCTCCAAAAATTTTATAACAATTTTATAAATTCATCCCATACCACAGGCCTTGAAAAATAGTATCCTTGGATAAGTCCATTTTTTTTCAAATTGTCAAATTGCTCTTGTGTTTCTACTCCTTCTAAAACCATCTGCATTCCTAAGGCTTTTGCTATATGATTAATTCCATCTATTATTGCATAGTCTTTTTCGGTGGTGTTATCTATAAATATTTTGTCTATTTTAATAATATCTAGGTTATACTCTTTAAGGTAACTAAAAGATGAATATCCTGTACCAAAATCATCCAGTGCCAGATAAATGCCTAGCTTTTGTAAAGCTTTAATATTGTGTTTTACAATGTCTCTTTCTTCTATTAATAAAGATTCAGTTATCTCAAAACAAATGTATTTATAGTCTATATTATACATATCTAAGATACCTTTAATAGTTGGTACAAAATTTTCTTCCATAATTTGAATAGGCGAGATGTTTATAGAAATCTGTACAGCACGACCTTCATCTTGCAATGTTTTTAGGTCTTTGGCCACTCTTTCTATTATCCAATTTCCTAAATCTATAATTAATCTTGATTGTTCTGCAACATATATAAATTTATTTGGTGGTATAAATCCTAAGTCTTTACTAAACCATCTAATAAGAGCCTCGGCCTTTTGAACTTGTTTGTTTGCATCCACTATAGGTTGGTAATTTACTACAAATTCTTCATTTTTTATGGCATCTTTTAATGACTTTTTAATTCTCTCTTCGTTAACATATATTGAGTATACGTCATTATCAAATAAGAATAGTCTTTGAGTATTTAGTTCCTTGCATTGTTTAAGCATTACATATACTTTAGTTATCATATCCTCTTCTGTACCGCAATGAGTTGGATTTACCACTGCTACAGAGTTAAATTCGACTGCGATAGGCTTTTTATCTTCATAAACAAAAGGCTTATCAAATTCTGGTAAAATATATTTTTCAAAAAACTCACCAATATTATTATCTATCTGGTTAGTTTGCACCAGTACTATAAATTCATCTCCTGAATATCTTATCACTGCCCCTTCTGTATTTGATAATGCAGTTGTAAGCTTTTGTCCTATGTCAATTAAGACTTGGTCGCCCACCTCGTCTCCACAAGCGTCATTTATTCCTTTGAAATTTTTAATGTCTAGTAACATTATAACAAATGGTTGGTTAGTATTAATAAATGCTCTATACAATGTTTTAAACATTTTTCTATTTGGTAATCCAGTTAATTCATCGTAATAAATTAGATACTTAATTTTTTTAGGTAGACTATGCTCTACAAATTTTGCCATCTCTGCCACTTTACTTATCTGCATATTATATTCTGGGTAATCTTCGCCCAATTCTTCAATTATATGCACCAGACTTCCTATAGCCGAGAATACAGGCTTTAATAATATTATCAAACATATTACTATAACTATTGTAATACTTAGTGTTAACAATATTATCTTAGTTATAACATAGTTACTGTTACTTACAACATATGGATTATCGTTTAGCGAATCTAAATCTATTGCCATTGTTACATCAAAGTTTTCTAACAATTTATAATTAACTATATTAACATTTTGCTTAGCATACTTCTCATAAGCATCTATATTAGCTGCATCCCCTGTTATAAATTTATTATCTACTAATGCAACGTGTCCTCCATCATATGTCGCAAATATATTAACATCTGCAATTCTATATTCATCTTGAAATCTATAAAATACATCATCAGGAGATATATTTATTAATATAATTCCTATTTTTTGATTTGTGTCAGGGTCAACTATAAAATTTACTATACTAGAAGTTAATGAATTTGTAGATACATTTTCATAAATTTCTGTTATTATAGGTTCATCTTCTTCAAATATTTCTGGGTAATACCAAGGCCTTTCTTCTATACTATAATTAGTTACAAATACTTCATTGGATACTATAAAATTGTGTTGCATATTAATAATTGAAACAGAGCGTACAAAACTGAAATCATCCAATATATTATAGTAACTTTGCAAGCTGTCTGAGAGTAGTTGTATATCTATTTGTGTATAATCGTATGTATTTGCTTTTTGCATTATGTCTATAATTATTTTATTTTCTGCCAATGACTCACTTACAGATTTTAATAACTCTAAGTTCTCATCAAATTGCACTATTAAATCACTAGTTTGCATCTCACTAATAAATACAGCAGTGTTTTTATTCATTAACCCAATTGAAGCAATCGTCATATAAGCTACAACCGCAATAAACACTATCCCCAGGCCTAATATTTTTGAATCAACTACTTTTACTTTCATCAGCATTCCCCCTAATATGTATTTTACTTATTTTATCTAAGCATTTTTTTGCATAATTGAATAAAATAACCAGTTGTATCTTTCGCACAATTATATGTTCTTATCTAATTTTATCGTTAAATACATTTTTTGTCAATACTTATTAGAACAAGTTTTTAAGCCATTTTATTCGCAAAAAAACATCTAGATTTACCTAGTTTTGTAAAATTTACTCCAAAATATGTTAGACTGACGTGAATTTTGTAATTGCATATCTTGTAAAATATTAAAATATATAGTAATATCTTATCTATAAAATATTAATTATTATAGAAAGGATGGGTTTATGTCTGCATATACAGACACGTTAGATCAAAAA
>MDJN01000209.1 GCA_001995005.1 Candidatus Parepulonipiscium sp. PG-Nun2H_MBin03
GCACTTTAAATCAGGCATTGTAACAATAGATGGAAAACCTATAAAAAACATGCACTCCAAAGATTTCTGGAAAATAGTCTCATATGTTCCACAAGCTAAGAGCGTGCAATCTGGATTTAGTGCATTAGATATGGTTGTTTTAGGCATGGCACCGCATTTAGGTGCATTTGCTCAGCCAAAGCAAGAACACCTCGATAAGGCTGCCCAAACACTAGATGAGCTGGGCGTGTTATATTTAAAAGATAAGGCTTGTAACGCAATGTCTGGTGGTGAATTGCAGATGATATTAATGGCACGTGCCATAATCACAAGTCCAAGCATTTTGGTACTAGACGAGCCAGAGTCAAACCTAGATTTTAAAAATCAGCTTACTATACTAAATGCTATCAAAGACTTGGCTGCACACAAAAATATGAGTTGCCTAATTAATACTCACTATCCTGACCATGCAAATCGAATAGCAGATAAAGTTGTATTAATTCATAAGAAAGAAAAGAAAGCATTCTTTGGCTCAACAGAAGAGATGATTACCATTGATAATCTTAAAAAAATATTTGACGTGGATGTTTGTATGAAAACTTTTGAAGAACAAGGTAAGATATTAAAAACTATTATTCCATTTGAGAAGTAACTGCATCTAGCAAATCGCTGAATGCAGTTATTTTTTTGTTAATCCAGCACATCTTGTACATATGCAACGGTATTAATAATCAAATTTGTATAAGGTTTAAAATCATCTGCGGTTAAACTATCTAATATAGCTATAGTTTTTGCTCCAGCATTTTTGCCAAACTGCATATCGCTTAGTGTGTCTCCAACCATAAATACATTAGCAGGTTCTAAATTATTTTGGGCACAAAACTCATTTAACATATATGGGTTAGGCTTTGGCAAAGTTATGCCATCATCTGCACCAACATAGCTAAATAAATCTTTAATGCCTAATGTCTCTAACATAAGTACAGTCACATCTTTTCTATCTGCTGTTGCTACGCCTAATATATATCCTTTAGAATGTAAATCTCTTAGAACTTCTTCTGCTCCGTCTATAAGCTTAATATCATTTTTGCATTCTTCTACAGATTTATAAAATATATGTGATAATTCGTCGTGTAGTTGTGTGGTGGAAATAGTTTTAACATATGGTTGCCACACTTCGGCTATCTCTTTCATAGTTTTGGTGGCAAAAATCCCTCGCCCGTCTATTGTTTGACCATTCACGCCTATTTCTTTTAGTAGAGTATTGCTATCTTCTTTAATATTGTAATTATTGTGCACTGTATTTGCCACTTCGTTTATAATGGGTGCCCACGTTTGCTGAAACGACAGTAGCGTACCATCTTTATCAAATAAAATTCCTTTTTTCACATTACCACTCTCTTTCGGTTTACTCTCTTTTGGTTTACTTTATACTATAAAACCTATATACAAGTCAAGCCCTATGCTCTAAGTGGGCATCCGCCTTTACTCTTTTGCAATTTATATTATAAAATAACTATTGAGGTGAAACTATGATTGATGAATCAATACAAATTTTAAAAGGGGTCGGCGCACAGACATCCGCAAAGTTTACTAAACTTAACATTTTTACTATAAAAGATTTAATCGAACATTTTCCTAGAAATCATGAAGACCACCAAAATATTATGCCAATATCAAATATTAAAATAGATAAACATAACAGTATATTAGCACGAGTTATCAGCACTCCACAACTTACAAAAAAAGGCAGTCTAATTATTACAACCTTTAAAGTTACGGATGATACAGGCACATTATCTATAATATTTTTTAACCAACCGTATACGAGAAGTAACTTTCATGTTGGAGAAGTTTATAATTTTTATGGGATAGTAAATAATAAATACAATACTATTCAAATGAGTTCTCCGTCTTATAAAACTCTATCGCAGTATAATAATATGCCTAAGATAGTACCAATTTATCCTTCTACTAAGTTATTATCTCAAACTTTAATTAGAAATTATATACAGCAAGCTCTAGATTTGGTTAAAGATGAGATGGATGAAGTTTTGCCGGAAGAGATTATACTTAAATATAATTTTCTTTCAAAAAAGGAGGCAATATGTAACGTACATTTTCCAACTTCATACGATGTATTTATGCAAGCACGCCATAGACTGATTTTTGAAGAATTATTCATTTTGCAGTTAAGCTTATACTTATTAAAATCTGACTTCAAAGTAAAAAACCAAGGTACAGTAAAAAATATACCAGACGATTTGATGTGCTTTATAGATAAATTACCGTTTAGTCTAACCACTGCACAAAAGAGAGTGACAAACGAAATTATAGCAGATATGCAAAAAGAAGAGGCTGCTAATCGACTTATTCAAGGGGACGTTGGCTCTGGTAAAACCGTTATAGCTGCAATAAGCCTATTTATTACTATACGAAATAATTTTCAAGCTGCATTAATGGCACCAACTGAAGTATTGGCTACGCAACATTTCAAATTTCTTAATGAAATATTTAAAGACTTTAATATAACCATTAAATTGCTAACTGGCTCTACTTCAAAGAAGAATAAACAAATACTGCTAGACAGTCTCCAAGCAGGAGAGATTGATATTTTAGTAGGCACCCATGCCTTACTAGAAGATAATGTAGTTTATAATAATTTAGGACTTGCCATTACAGATGAGCAACATAGATTTGGCGTAAGACAAAGGCTTAAGCTTTCTCAAAAAGGTATCAGCCCTGACATTTTAGCCATGACTGCTACTCCTATTCCCAGGACGCTTGGCCTAATTTTATACGGTGATATGGACATATCAATAATAGACGAGCTTCCGCCTGGGCGTACGCCAATAAAAACTAATGCAGTAAACAGCTCATACTATCCTCGGATTTATAACTTTATTCGTCAGCATATTGACAAAGGTCGTCAATGCTATATTATTTGTCCTATGGTAACAGAAAATGAAAAAACCGACGATTTAAAAGACGTTATCTCCTATACAAAACAGTTAGCCAGTAATGAATTTAGTCAGTATAATATTGAATATCTACACGGGAAAATGAAAGGGCGAGAAAAAAACGATGTTATGACACGCTTTGCAAATGGTGATATAGATATTCTTGTATCTACTACCGTAGTTGAGGTTGGCGTAAATGTACCTAATGCTACTATTATGATAATTGAAAATGCCGAGAGATTTGGGTTATCTCAACTTCATCAGCTACGGGGCAGAGTTGGGCGTGGAATTCATGAATCATTTTGCATATTAATAAGTGATTCATACAATTCTGACACCAAAGCACGTCTAAAGGTTATGACAGATACAACAGATGGATTTGTTATTGCTGATATGGATTTAAAACTTAGAGGCTCTGGCGACTTTTTTGGCACAAAACAACACGGTCTTCCGGAAATGAAAATAGCTAATATATATGTTCATACTGATATTCTGCAAATGGTACAAAGAGAGGTGGAAAACATTATGAAAACTAAGCAAACTCGATATGCAGAGTTATTTGAATATATAAGAGAAAAATATAAATATACTAATCCTACGCTGTAGCACCTTGAAAAATCTTATATTAAATGATAGATTTAACTAAACTATAACTTAGGATCTGTTAAGTTAAAATGATACGATTGAATTAACTTAACAAGGCCATAACTCAAATAAGGAGACAGAATATGGATATTATTTCAATCAGACAAATGTATACGAATATAGACAATTGCTTACAATCAGATGTGCAAGTAGCTGGATGGATTAGGTCGGTTAGAGACTCAAAAACTTTCGGTTTTATCGACTTAAATGATGGGACATTTTTTAAAGGTGTCCAAGTGGTATTTGATGATACACTATCAAATTTTAAAGATATTGCTAAACTGGGGGTTGGTGCATCTATTATTGTCACTGGAAGCGTTGTATTGACTCCAAAAGGCAAACAAGCGTTTGAAATTAAGGCATCAGCAATCATTATAGAAGGGGAATGCCCTCCTGAATATCCGCTACAAAAAAAGCGTCATAGCTTTGAATTTTTAAGAGAGATTGCGTATTTGCGCCCACGAACAAACACCTTTGCTGCCGTATTTAGAGTTCGCTCTCTTACAGCATATGCAATTCATAAGTTTTACCAAGAGCGTTCATTTGTATATGCTCATACTCCTATAATCACAGCTAATGATTGTGAAGGTGCTGGAGAAATGTTTAGAGTTACTACGCTAGATGCAAAAAATCCTAAATTGACTAAAGAAGGAGAAGTTGACTTTAAAGAAGACTTTTTTGGTAAAATGGCCTCCCTTACTGTTAGTGGACAGCTGTCTGCCGAAACATTTGCCCTAGCTTTTCGTGATGTATATACTTTTGGCCCAACGTTTAGAGCAGAAAATTCCAATACTCCTCGTCATGCGGCAGAATTTTGGATGATAGAACCTGAGATTGCCTTTGCAGATATAGAAGATGATATGAAACTTGCAGAAGATATGTTAAAATATGTAATAAACTATATATTAGAAAATGCTAAAGAAGAAATGAACTTTTTTAATAGCTTTGTGGACAAGGGAATAAAAGATAGGCTTACTAATATCGTTAACTGTGACTTTGCTAAAGTTACTTATACAGAAGCTATTGATATACTGCACAAATGTGACAAAAAATTTGAATATCCTGTCAGTTGGGGATGCGATTTGCAAACAGAGCATGAGAGATATCTTAGCGAAGAGCACTTTAAAAAGCCTGTATTTGTTATAAATTATCCAAAAGATATTAAAGCATTTTATATGAGATTAAATGATGACAAAGCAACAGTTGCTGCTATGGATTTATTAGTACCAGGAGTTGGCGAATTGATTGGCGGCAGCCAGCGAGAAGAGAGGCTTAGCGTCTTGAAAGAAAGAATGCAAGAGTGCAATCTAAATGAAGAGGATTATTGGTGGTATCTAAATCTCAGAAGGTTTGGAGGCACGAGACATGCGGGCTTTGGTCTGGGGTTTGAACGACTGGTTATGTATCTTACAGGTATGACAAATATTAGAGATGTAATTCCATTCCCTCGAACGACAGGACAAGCAGAATTTTAAGATATATCATAAAAAAATGGTTGTCTCTTTTAGGAAAATACCTAAAGGACAACCTCTTTTTAATGTTACTGTGCGTTATGATGTTTAATGTGTATGGTCTTTAAGGTGATCCAAACAATATTCTTTGCCACAAGTTGAACAATATCTAAATTCTAAATCAGGGTCATCAAGCTCTGTTTTTCCACATGTACTGCATTTATGAAAAGCTACTTTTATAGTTTGTGGCTGCTTTTTTTGATGATTTGCAGAATTTTGCCTTTGTTGTTGCTGTTGGTGGCGCAATGCACTTTCGTATGAGCCAGTTCTTTTTACTCTCATGCGTTGCCCCCTCAAAAAAGGTATGCCAAAGAATATGATGTATCCCATAAGCGATGCCAATATTAAGCAAAATATCGAAAATGGGTGAGATGCTGTGAGTATTGTATACCCCATTAGGCCAAAATAGAGATATACCATATATTTTGCTTTAACCGGAATAATAAAGTATAGATAAAACGTCGCTTCTGGTACTAACGTAGCATATGATAAAAATAACGACAAATTAATATAAGTTACTATACTTCCATTAATTCTAAATAATATGCATACAATAACCGTGCTTACAACACTTATAAAATAATAGAAGTTAAAATGGAATGTGCCCCAGACTCTTTCTAATTGTGAGCCTATCGAGTAATAGATAAACGCTGCTAGCATAAACCAAAGTGGGCTGAATGAATTTGGAATAAATATAAAAGTAACTAACCGCCAAATTTCTCCGGCTAAAATTGCTTCCCAACTAAAATAAAAGTTATAAATTAATCTAGCATTAAAAATAGCTGTAAAAAATACTATTACCTGTCCAAATATTAAATACATCATTAGGTTTGGAATTGCAAATCTACCTAATTTGCGTTCTAGCTTATCTAAAAAATTCATGGATTACCTCCCTAAAGTGAATAATGAACTAAGTATAGCATAAATATTAATTAAATAAAAGGGGAAAGCGTTGATATTAAAATAATAATTTGTTACAATATAACTAAAAACGTTATACCATAGAAAGGAAAATTATGAAAATTAATACAATAGGAATTGTAGGCTCCAATTTAATGTCTTTACTGCTTTGTAAAGAAGCTAAAAAACGAGGCATAGAAACGATTTTACTAGATCAGGAATGTTTTAATATATCAAGTGATTATGTAACTACAAATTTGGTGGGTGAGTTTGATAAATTCAATCTTGAGCGCCTAGCATTGCGAGTTGATGCCATAATTTGTGCTACTAATTTAATTACCGACATTGATGAAAAGATAGAGGATAAAACCTCACTTTACCCAAACAAACGCGCATGCCAATTACTTACTGACAGAGTGTCCCAAATTAATCTAGCTCAAGAATTAAAGATAGATTTGCCAAGCCATTTTATAGTAGATGATGTGCAAACTCTATTAGAAGTAAAAGCGGAACTATTATTTCCCGCTAAATGTTATCAATACACTAGAAACGAAAACGGCGATCTAGAAATTGACGTTTATGCTATAGAAAATATAGATGCAACTGAAGAATTAGCACAAGTGTTGGCAACCGGTGACAGCGTAATTATAATTGAACAACTAATCTCATATAAACAAAATCTATCCATCACGGCTCTTATGGATACTCATAAAAATATAGTATTATATCCTATTAGTGAAGAAAAAGAACTTGACACAAGTGGTAAAAGTCTAATAACTACTCCAGCTAATATAACCAAAACCATTGCTAAAAAAATTGAAACAACCACACGTAAATTTGTTAAAAAGATAGCTAGTGCAGGCATGTTTACGTTAAAATTCGGCGTAACAGAAGACAGAAAAATACATCTCTTAGCCGTAACCCCAGGTGTCACAGTTGGAGATATACACACAAATCACTCAACCGAACTATCTGTATATGAACAATATCTAAATTTAATAGAAGGCAAAAATATAGTTGATGTAACTATAAACGAGAATAATAGCGTTTATATTACAAATGAACAAAATGTTGACGAAATGTTTGAGTTGCCTTACCATTTATACAAAATACGTATAGAACGAAAAGAAAGTATAGAAATTTTGGTTATAAAAGATAGGCCAATAGACGATATTATAGCAGAAAGCAGGGAGTCTAATGCATGATGCACTTGCTCTATTTGGAGCCTTTTTTAAGATAGGAGCCTTCACATTTGGTGGTGGCTACGCTATGATGCCACTTATTCAAGAAGAATTGGTTAATAAGCGTGGCTGGGTAACCGCTGAAGAAGTATTGGATTATTACGCTATAGGACAAATGACCCCAGGCATTATAGCCGTAAATACAGCAACCTTTATAGGGTATAAAAAAGGCGGTATTTTAGGAGCTATTTTTGCAACGCTGGGCGTAGTTGCACCTTCTATAGTAATAATCACATTAATTGCAACAGTCTTTGATACTATTATGGAAAATAATATGGTGGAAAAAGCATTTCTGGGTATTAGAATTGTTGTGGTATCTCTTATTGCAAGCGGAGTTGTTGCTCTGGCCAAAAAATCGTTAATAGATAAAGTAACAATATCTTTATTTGTTATAAGCCTTCTAATAATGTCTGTTATATCTCCTTCACCTATAGTAGTTATTATAATAGGAGCAGTTGCAGGATTAATATTTTGCAAGGAGGAGCAAGCATGATTTATCTTACATTATACTTAGAATTTTTCAAAATTGGTGCCTTTGCGGTTGGCGGTGGACTTGCTACGATACCATTTTTGCAAGAGCTTATCGAAAAATACCATTGGATTACACAATCTGAGTTAATAGATATAGTTGCGGTTGCAGAATCCACTCCAGGTGCGGTTGGTGTAAACGCTGCCACTTTTATGGGTTATAAAGTGGCAGAAACGCTGGGCGGTATTATAGCTGTATTAGGCCTTATCAGCCCTTCTATAGTTATTATTGTAATTATAGCCCACTTTTTTAACCGCTTTAGGCAAAATCAGTACGTCAAAAAAGCTTTTTACGGGCTGCGGCCAGTTGCAGCAGGCATAATAGGGGCTGCTGGTGTATCTGTTGGAGTGGTTGCATTTGGCATTGGCACTGATGATATAAGCATACAAATCACCAGGCTATTAATCGGCCTAATAATGTATTTTCTTATAGAAAAATATAGTAAACATCCTATTGTCTACATTGCACTTGGTGCAGTTATAGGAATTATTCTGATGTAGAGGAGGTTGACATGTTTAAAATATCATTTAATTCACCAATAATATTAGGTTTTTCCATTACATGTGCACTTGCACTTATATCTAATAACCTCACTGCTGGATTTAGTAATGATTTTATATTTAGCACATATCGTGCACCCCTAAACGACCCCATGATGTATGTTAGATTGATTGGGCACGTATTTGGGCATGCTGATTGGGACCATTTTATAGGCAATATGATGCTTATATTAGTCGTTGGGCCATTGTTAGAAGAAAAGTATGGTTCTTTTGATATATTTATATTAATATTAATTACTGCCATTCTTACAGGTCTGGCCAACAATCTAATGTTTGCTCATATACAATTACTAGGAGCAAGCGGAGTCGCCTTTGCACTTATACTACTTTCTTCCTTTACTAGTATAAAAGAAGGTGCAGTGCCTATGACATTTATTCTTGTTACACTAATTTACATTGTGGGTGAAATTTATGATGGACTGTTTATGGTAAATAACATTTCAAATGTAACTCATATAATAGGAGGTGCTACAGGAGCAACATTGGGGTACTTAATGAATAAATATAGGGTCAAAACCTAAAATAGTATCAAAAAAGACATGTAGTCAGAATATTATATAATACAATCTATTTTACAAGGAGACCTATTATATGACTACGATAATGTTATTTCATCTGTTTATTATTCTTTACTTCATTAAAGATTTATGCACTTTACAATTTGTTCAACATGTACTCAATTTTGGGACTTGTACACGTTCTATAGTTTTATTATCAATATTTAATACAGCTATAATATTTGTAACTAGCTCCAAAATTGATTCTTTAACTCTATTAGGCTTATTAATTCTTATAATATACTTGTTAGAAATATTACTTTTCTTTAAGGGTAATACCAAATTAAAACTCTTACTAGCACTTCTAGTCCCCTTATATGCCATGTTGTGTTTAATAAGCGTTACAGTTATAGTATCTGTTATTTATTTGTGTTGTTTACACCTCATATTATTAGAAGCTGAGCTACTGCTAGTTATTCGTATCTGGTCTTTAATTATTACGATAATATCTGTTCTAGCATTATATTCTCTTAACGGTTCTAAGTATTTATCTAACCTAACAAAGCAGAAGCCACGAAGACTTAAAACCTTTATATCATTAGAGATTATATTACTAATTAATACTTTTACATCAACATTATTATTTTTACCAGAAGAAGATCAAGTTAGTTTACTTTTAATTACATTCCTAATGATTAGTGCCAATATATTAGCATTATTCACCGGAATTTTTATGATAGTGGGTTTTGACATGATAGAAGATAAAAAAATTCAATCTCACTCTGATATAATAGACCAAATGTATAAAACATTAATAAATGATAGTTCAGATTTTATGGCAGAAATTGACTGTATCTCTGGTAAAGTATTAAACTATACATTTAAAGGGATATCTCAGACCGGCCTAATTGGCACCACATACCAAAAAGTTTACACAGCATTTATATTAAACAAAATACATCCTGATGATAAACCCCAATATCTTAATAACACAAACCTAGAATATATAAGAAATTGTCTAAAAAATGGCACGCATTCTTGGAAATATGAATATAGGCTTAAAAATAAACATGGGGAGTATGAATGGTACAGCGACTGCATGATGGTAGATAAAAACGATTTAGGAGACACCAGTACAGCACTTATAGTTACTAATAATATTCAAGCAGAAAAAAACTTAGCTTACCATGCACAAGTAGATGCCTTAACAGGAATATATAATCGTAAATCTTCAAAAGAGTTAATTAACAAATATTTATCAGAGCATACTGCAGGAGTATTATTCTTAATTGATGTTGACCATTTTAAAGAAGTAAATGATAATTTCGGTCACATCACAGGAGATGAGGTATTAAAAGAGGTGACACAAAAGCTTAGTCAACTATTTCGTAAAGATGATATAGTAGGTAGGCTAGGCGGAGATGAGTTTATTGTATTTGTAAAAAATGAGATAGATATTACACATAAGGCTATGAAAATATGCAATGTGGTGAAAAAAGTCTATTCTCAAGACGAAATTGATGTAACAGTTACTGCCAGCATTGGTATATGCTCTGTTACAGAAGCATTGAACGACTTTGATAAATTATACGCAGAAGCAGATAAGATGCTATATATCTCAAAGGCACAAGGCAAAAATACTTTTACCATAGCAATTTAAGTCTGATAGAAGGTATCTTACCAAGATGCCCTCTATGCTTTTTTGTGTTTATTTGGTGCTAATCATTGCACCAGTGGTAGCATTCCAAGATAAATCTACTCCCACTAAATTTGCCAAATCACGTAACTTAAAATAAGTATTGCCATTTTGAGTATACGTTTGCAACCAGATTAATTCTCCGTTTCTATTAATTTGAGATAATCCTAACTTATCATTAAATGACAATTCTACGCCTGAGAATTTTCCTACACTTTTTCCTAGTGATAATTCTATAATTGACTGAGCATTATTCCATCCCACTTCAAATGCCTTATTCGTACCAGATAAAATTGTTGCAAAGTCCCTTATATGCACATAATTTGAATCATCAATCGCATGGGTTTTAACCATCTTTAAAACACCATCCACATTTATATACATAGTTTTTACATCACTATCTGAATTTATTGAAATATTTTCGACTACGTACCCATCGTTATATGCATCCTTTATATAAGTAGATTTAAATGTAGACTCACCATAAGAAAAAAGTTCATTCATATCAGTGTACCTGGCTTGTGATTCACCTTGTAATATTATCCCTATAAGAGAAATATCATCATAATCTGCACGTGCCACCAAACAACTTCCCCCAGCTGTGTGCCACCCTGTTTTTGTTGCAACCACGTATGGATTGTAATGTTGTGATTCTGGGTTAATTAGTTGAGATGTGTTATTTAAAGCTACTGTTTCCCCAGTATTTATTTTTGTAAAATTATATGTAAGTTTACTTGCAATATCAATAACTGGTTGACTACTGAAGGCTAAATTTATGATTTTTGCCAAATCTGCTGGTGTAGTATAATGTTGCGGATCATGGTAACCATGTGGGTTAGTGAAATTTGAGTTTGTAGCACCCACAGAATGTGCAACTGAATTCATAGTTTGACTAAATTTACTAATTGATCCACTGTGCAATACAGCAAGGTCATGTGATATAAAGTTATCTGAATTTAAAAGTACGGCGTGTATGCCATCTAAATAACTATACGTATCTCCTACTGTTAAACCTATGCTACTGCTGTCTGATGGAACTATATCCTTGCTACTTTGCGTCTGTGCAAGAACTGCATTTTTATTTTCCATATTTTCTAATAAGATTAGGCTAGTTAAAACCTTTGTTGTACTCGCTGGGTAAAAGCGTTCATTTTCATTTTTACCATACAAAATCTCTCCTGTATTCACATCTAATAATACGGCTCCATTTGCTGCGATATTTGGCGTTGCCATTATGCTAGGCGAAATTAATATAACATAGCATATGCATACAAGTTTTTTTAAACGGCTTGACAGTTTATTCATCTAATTTTCACAAGGGTACTCCCACTTCTTATAAGTGGAAAAGGAATTTTGCGTCCTATACTCCTTGCAACCTCCTCTCAAATAATAAATAGGTACCTCACTACGCAAAGTAGCAAGGTTGTCCACTTGAAATTATACAGCATTTGACGGCTAAATTCAATAGTTAAATGTATTTCTAACAGTTAATAAGCCTTTTCCGTTAACTTAAAATATCATAAAATTGTTCAATCACCTTTTGTACCACTTGCCCATCTTTTATGGCACAGAATATAGTATCATCTCCTGCTATTGTTCCGACTATCTCTGCGTAGTTAAACGCATCTATAGCCGCCGCAACAGCATTGCCCATGCCTGGCAGCGTCTTTACAACTACTATATTCTGTGCTTCGTCTGCAGATAAAAAACCTGCTTTAAATACTTTAATAACTTTTGTAGATATTTGATGGTCTCTACTATTCAAAGTTACATACTTTTGTTTATCTATGCTAATGGCAACTTTTGTAAGTTTAAGCTCTCTAATATCACGTGATATTGTAGCTTGAGTTACACTGTATCCCGCCTTTTCTAGATTTTCTACCAGCTCTTCTTGAGTTTCTATATTATATTTATCAATTATACTAAGAATAGCAGTTTGTCTCTGTTCCTTCCTGCCCATCTGGCTAGCTCCTTTTAAAAATTTTTTCTGCAAATACTCTAAAAAAGTCTCTATCTGATAGTTTTAATAATTTAATGCTGAGCAAAGATTTTTTTACTTCTATACTATTTGTTTGACTAACCTTCATTTGCTCCACCCCGTCTACGCATAAGCTTAGTCTCTCATCTCCATGTATCCTTATATTCACCACATCATCCTGTGTTAAAACTAAACTTCTGCCGTATAAAGTGTGTGGACAAATTGGAGTTAAAATTAAATTATTTGCATTTGGCACTACAATAGGTCCTCCAGCAGATAAATTGTACCCAGTAGTCCCTATAGGCGTAGATACTAAAATGCCATCTGCCGGAAACGTATCAAACGCTTCTTGATTTATGCTAATTTCAAATTCTGTTATCCGACTAGTATTTGCTCTGATTATGCTGACTTCATTTATACCATAAAATATATCTGTTCCTATTGTAGTTTGTAAAATCATTCTTTCTTCTACAAAAGCGTTTAATAGATTATCTTTAGTTAAATATTTGCTAATCTCGCTACTTTCAATATCTGCAAGAAAACCCAGCCTTCCTAGATTAATCCCTAATATAGGCAAATCTAGTCTAATAGCCTGTTGTGCAACTCTTAAAATTGTTCCATCTCCACCTATCACAATTATAAGACCACAATCATTAAATTCTCCTGCTATGTCCTCTCTATTTAGTATAGCAGCCACTTCACTATTTATTTGTATAGGTATATCTTGTTTTTCAAGGCAATCTATTACTTGTTTTGTAACTGTCAATCCCACATCTTTACCAACGTTTACAATAATTCCTATCTTCAAAAGTCTCACCTCACAATATTTCATGCGACATTTGCACTATTTTTTTTATATCTAATTTATCTATCATAGATACTTCTATATTGCTAAGATATATCAAATACTCCCTATTTCCTTCAGGCCCTTTGATAGGCGAAAAATCTAACCCCTTAACAAATAACCCCATTTGCGTTGCAAAATCCCATATATTTTCTATAACTCTGCTATGCACTGCAGGGTCTTTTACTACACCATGTTTTTGTACTTCCATTCTACCTGCCTCAAATTGCGGTTTTATTAACGCCACAATCTCACCTTCATCTGCAAGTAGACTTTTTACCACTTCTAATATTTTAGTAAGTGATATAAACGATACATCTATAGATGCAAAATCAACTTCGCATGGCACTTGTTCTCTGCTGACATACCGCATGTTAGTTTTTTCTAGGCATGTCACCTTTTCATTTTGTCTCAGTTCCCACGCAAATTGTCCATACCCCACATCTATTGCATAAACTTGTTGTGCCCCGTTTTGCAACATGCAATCTGTAAATCCACCTGTCGATGCCCCAACATCCATACAGACTTTATCCTCTAATATAATATTAAATGCATTTATTGCCTTTTCAAGTTTATACCCACCACGGCTGACGTACTTCATCTTCTGCTTTATTTGTATATTTGCATCTATATCTACTTTTACACCTGCCTTATCTTCTTTTTGTCCATTTACTAAGACAGCACCAGACATTATATAAGCCTTTGCCTTTTCTCGGGACGGTGCCAGATTTAACTGTGTAATTAATATATCCAATCTTTCCTTCATTTTTTCTCCATTCTTAAAGCGTTACTTCTAATTTTATAACTACGGATTACTCTTAGTTGTTAATGCATTTGATATTCTTTTTGCAATCTGATATGGTAATAAGTTATACTTATTTAATATATCCTCAACTTTACCATGTTCTATAATACCACTTTCATATCCGAAGTGCATATATTTTTTTGAGATGCCACACATAATAAGTGCATTCTCTATTAGTGTGCCAAATCCCGCTGATAAAATATGGTCCTCTATTGTAACTATTATACTATAACCATTTAAAATATTCGCTAAATTTTGCTTATCCAGCGGAACTATGGCTGGTATTTCTATTAAGCTAGGTTTTATTTTATACACTTCTTCTAATATATCTCGTACTTCTTCTGCCCAGATAACGGCTCTGCCCGTCGATAGCATTGCTACTCTTTTGCCTTTTACATGCATAAAAGGAGATACATC
>MDJN01000210.1 GCA_001995005.1 Candidatus Parepulonipiscium sp. PG-Nun2H_MBin03
AACTATATAATAATATTACTCTATAATTACGTAAAAGTAAATATAATCAATAATCATATTTTTCTTTCGTAGTCATAGTTAGAACAAATGGCTAAAATAGGAAACCCACCACTTCTATTGCGAAGTGATGGGCAAGGCTCTATACATAGCTTTTAGATTACAAATTTAGAAAGTTGTTGTTTCAAATTTTCAAGTTGGACTTCAAGGTCTTCACTAATAGACACATTTTCTTGACTAATAGCTACATTTTTGGTCATTTCACTCTCTAATTGTTCTACATTAATTATAATTCTGTTTAAAGATTCTTTTTGGTTAACAGCACTATCCGATACCTGTTTTGAAACATGACGAGTTTCCACGCTTGCTGATGCAATATCATCTAATGCTTCTACTGCAATTGTTACTAACTCCTCACCTTTACCTAAAAGTTCTATATTTTCATTAATCATACCGTAAATATCATTCACAATTGCAGTGCTCTTGTTTGATAACTCTCTAACCTCACTAGCCACAATAGCAAATCCTTTACCAGCTTCACCAGCTCGTGCAGCTTCAATAGCAGCATTTAATGCTAGCAAATTAGTTTGAGACGCAATATCTTCAATAGATTTAATAACTTCAGTCAATTCATGAATGGATGTACTAATTAACTGCATAGCATTAGCTAAATTCTTGCCTTTTTCAGTTCCAATCAAAGCTTTATTGGTCATAGTATCAGTTAATTCATAACTCTTGTCAATATCCGCTATGATATTAATAATGTCTTCTGCCACCTGAACTGTGTCCTGCTTAAAATCAGTGATAAGAGAACCCTGTTCAACAGTAGTCACCGATAGCGTTTGAGCGGAGGCAGCAATCTTCTTGGTACCCACACTAATTTCATTAGCGGATAATTGTGTATTAGATAACAATTCAGCTAATTGTTGCGAAATATTTAGTAACGAAATCTTAATCTTTCCAAAATCTCCTATGTAGTTCTGCTTTGGATTTTTAGTAAAGTTTCCACTTGCAAACGCATCTAATACTTGGTCTATTTCATTAATATATAGTGTAATCGTAGATGATACCACTTGCAATGATAGTACTAATTTCTCAATTTCTTGGTTTGGAGTTGCAATATTACTCGTTTGAACATTTAAGTTACCATTTTTAATCTGGTCTAACGCCCCTACTACGCTTTCTAGTGGTGATATATATTTCTTAACTATAAGCTGTATTACTATCATTACTAGTAACAAACTGCCTACTGTTAATACCACACTCATAAATATCTCCGACCATATAGCATCTGAGACAGCACTTGCCGAATAGTTTGCCACAATTTTAAATGGTGTATCTGGTATAGTTCTCACTGCACTATAATAGGCATCACCTTGATAATTAATTACCTTAGATATAACACCTTCAACTTGATTTAACAAATCGGCATAAGAAGTACTGATACTTGCTATATTAAAAGTGCTATCCTCTTTAGGCATATATTCTTCATTTGGGTGTAATACTATCGTACCCTCCTCATTAATCATAAAAACATATCCGTCATTTCCAGCTGATAAGTTTAGTAATTCATCTCGCATATCCGCTAAACTTATATCAATAGCTAATACCCCTATAGTTTGCCCGTTTGTATACTGCACATGCTTACTTAATGTTATAGAAGGTATATTTGTAGCAACATCTAAGTATGGGTCAGATATATATACCCCTGATGTGCTGATGGCACCTATATACCAAGGGCGTACTGTTATATCAAAATCCAGATATGGCGACCAGCCTGTTGTCCCTATTATAGAATTTGAAGGAGTAGAAAAGTATATATCTAATATACTATCTAATCTTTCAACTTGTAATAATAAGTACTCTTGTAAAATATCCTCGTCTATAATACCATTTTCTATCCCGCTCCCAAACTGTATTGCCAATCCCTCTATTAAGGCGGTTTTTTCGGTAATACTGGTATTAATACCATTGGCAGCAATTTTTGCTTCGTTCACTGCAGTTGTTGATGCTGTGGATATAGTATCTGATACAATTGATGCTATGTTGAATATTGTACTAATCAATAAAATTATAACCACCACACCGCTAAAAGCAATACGAATTTGGTTTCCCAATGTTCTTTTTTTCATTCTCCCACTCCTTTACACTTAATTTATTATGTATACTATATTATTATACCTTAATAGCTTAGGGTAGACAATATAGTATCATAAATTATATATAAGTTTTATAATTCTCTTGACATAGTTGCATAAGAGAATTATACTACTGTAGTGAGGAATAACTAACGCATTGAAATTTTTAAAGAAGGGAGATAGTATTATGCAATTGTTAGAAGCAAATGAAAGAGTAAATTATAGAGTCAAATCTGTTGTAGGTACCGAGGAAATAAAGTCATTTTTATCTACGCTTGGGTGTTATGAAAACAAGGAAATTGTTGTACTAAAAAAAACTAAATCTAATTATATAGTAGGAATTAATGGCGTAAGATATGGAATTGATGTAGATATTGCAACAGCTATTGAAGTAATCTAGAGAGGAAGTACAAAAATGAAAGTAGCATTAGCGGGAAATCCTAATAGTGGAAAAACCACGTTATATAATGAATTAACAGGCAAAAATGAGCATGTTGGCAACTGGGCTGGGGTTACAGTAAGTGATAAAATTGCTCCAATAAAGACAAAGTACGGTAATGATATCGATGTTATAGATTTACCAGGGACACATTCAATAAATACATATACAACTGATGAAACTGTGGCAGCAGAATATATAAAGTCAAAACAATTAGATGTAATAGTCAATATAATAGATGCAACAACTTTAGATAAAGGGTTATTTTTTACAACGCAACTTTTGGAATTTGAAATTCCGATGGTCATAGCACTTAATAAAAAGGATTTATTAGAGGATACTATAATTGATATTAAAAAATTAGAAAATAACTTAAAATGTAAAGTAATATTAATGTCAGCCGAAAAAGGAGAAGGAATTACAGAGCTTATGACTGCTGTAAAAAACCTAGGCCAGGTGCAAGAAAATGTATTTAAAGCAAAACTTTCAGATACCTCAGAAGATAGCCTAAGATATAATGAAATATCCACAGTTTTAGAAGGTGTGATTGAAAATTCTAAAGTTAATGATTATACGGCAAGTAAGTCTGATGTCATAGATAAATATTTGACAAATCCATTTATAGGAATACCAACGTTTATCGTTATTATGACAATCATTTTTGAACTAGCCATAAACAGCATAGGAGCCTTTATTGCGGATGGATTAGTTGGGCTAATTGAAGGTTTTCAAGAAGTTGTTGTTGAAATGTTAGAAGGTATGGGAGCAAATGAATTTTTAACTGCCCTACTAACAGATGGCATCATAGGTGGAGTAGGTGCTGTAGTTGGTTTTGTACCTCTTGTTATGGTGCTGATGTTCTTGCTATCTTTAGTAGAGCAAAGTGGTTTTATGGCCAGAATAGCCTTAATATTTGACCCATTATTTAGAAAAATAGGATTATCAGGAAAGTCTATAATACCTATGATTGTTGGATATGGTTGTGCAATTCCAGGGATTATGTCTAGTAGAACAATAAAAGATGATTCTCAAAGAAGTTTAACTGCTATGCTCACACCATTTGTGCCTTGTGGAGCAAAAATACCAATCATTGCACTATTTGCAACTGCTTTTTTTTCAGACCAACCTTACATGTTTCCTATTGTATATCTTATAGCATTTATAGTAATTCTTGTAGTTGGATTTGCAATTAAAAAGGTAACAGGAGCAGAAAATATTAAAAATTATTTTATAATTGAACTACCTGCTTACAATAGACCTTCATTAAAGCGTGCATTTTTAAGAATGTTAGATACAGGATTGGACTTTATTAAAAAAGCAGGAACTATCATTGTAATCTGTAATGCTATTGTATTTTTGATGGCTTCATTTGACTTTGGATTTAACTTAGTTGAAGAAATAGATAACTCTATACTTGCGATAATATCAGCACCAATTGCGTTGTTATTTATACCTCTTGGCATTGGTGTATGGCAACTGGCAGCAGCTGCTGTTACAGGCTTTATTGCAAAAGAAGAAGTTGTTGGAACTTTGGCAGTTGTATATGCTATGGAAAATGCAATTAATGAAGAATTTGAAGTAGTAAATACACTTCTTTTGAATGAAGCTATGGGCATTACAGGAGTTGTTGCATTATCATTTATGTTCTTTAACTTATTTACACCGCCTTGTTTTGCTGCTCTTGGTGCTATGCGATCAGAAATGAATTCTCCTAAAGCATTTAGAACTGCAATACTAACACAATTTTATGTTGGCTACATAGTGGCTATGATAGTTTATCAGGTAGGACATTTATTAAGTTATGGGCAAATAGGCGAAGGATTTTTTGCAGCTATAATTATACTTGTACTTAGTGGTGCGTTTTTTGCTTACAAAACTAAAGCTAATAGTACTCAAGTTGACTTTGATCAAAAAGTTGTATTAAACTAGAGCTCAAGACATGATAGATATATTGTTAGTTATTATAATAGTAGGAATTTTATATTTAGCAATAAGACCGCTTGTAAAATTCAAAAAAGAAAACAAAGGCGGGTGCTATGGATGCTCAAGCTCCACCTCATGCAAAAGTAAATCTGAAAATAACTCACACCATAGTACTTGTAACTCAGATAAATAATTTAAGAACAGGTGCCATATTTAGAAAACTTCTAAATGGCACCTGCTTTTTTATTAAGTACATATTCGATTGATTAAGTAAGTCCTTTTTTGCTTCATCAATGGCAAACTTAACATCGTTAAATTGCTTAATAACATCTGGGTTTAAGATGTTCATATCTATTAATTCCTGTGCTTTTTCCAGCTTTTCTTCTTTTATTTTAGATGTTTGCATCTCAGACACAGTAAGTTTTGACTCTCTAACTTGCTTTAATTCTATTTGTAGTTTAATTACCTCCTCCATAATTTGTTGTTTAGTTGACTTTAATGTTACATTTGACATTTTTACACCTCTTTTCAAAAATTTACTATGTTAATAATATCATACACTATATAATTCTGTCAATAGATTGAGAGGGCTATGGAGTGATATGTATAGAAGAATCTGGTATGATATTTGAGTTTCCAGAAGAACAAATGTTTGAAAAAACAGAGTTACACAAAACTGCTGTTGATAGGATTAGGTCAGTAAAATTAATAGTGCATAGAAGGCATACTCAGTACAATTAATGTATAATATATATATGGATAATAATTTAACATCAAGGAGGAAGTTTATGATAAAACTAAAAACAATATTATATGGGTGCTTATTATTGTCGGCATCATTTAATATTCAAGCAATGGAAAACGCTAGTATCGCAGGGGTTTATACGTCTAATCAAAATGAACCTTTACTTTTTATGGACGGGTCTTTCGTTGCAGAATATGAAGTGATTATAAGAGAAAATAGTTCACTTGTTCCAGTAAGGTTTATTACAGAAGAATTAGGTTGTAAAGTTGATTGGAATGAAGCAACCCAAGAAGTCAGCATTACTAAAGATGATATAGCAATCAAACTTATTATTGATAAAAATACTGCTTTAATTAACGATGTAGAAACTTCCTTAGATTACCCGGCCATATTATATAATGGTGCTACATACGTTCCATTAAGATTTATTACAGAGAAC
>MDJN01000211.1 GCA_001995005.1 Candidatus Parepulonipiscium sp. PG-Nun2H_MBin03
ATGAACCAAATAGAAATGCAAAAAAACGATATTAAAGGAATAATAGTAATAGACCCAGGGCATGGAGGGTATGACCCTGGGAAAGTTGGTTCAAATGGGGTATATGAAAAAAATATTAATCTAGACATATCTTTAAAATTAAGAGATTACTTAGAAGATAACGGTTATAAAATTATACTTACAAGAGACACTGATTGTGATTTAGATAATATTCCAGATAAATTTCATAAAAATAATGATATGCGAGCTAGAAAAGATATTATTAATAGCAGTAAAGCACAAGTTTTGGTAAGTATCCACCAAAATGCATTTAGCCAAGAAAGCGTAAGGGGTGCCCAAGTTTTTTATTATAGTGATACAGGTTCAGGAAAGACATTAGCTAATTTTGTGCAAACTAGTATACGAGAAAAGGTTGACCCTAATAATACACGTCCTATAAAAAATTCTCCTGATTATTTTTTACTGAAGACGAGTGATATGCCAGCAATTATTATAGAGTGTGGTTTTTTGACTAACAAAGAAGAAGAACGTATGTTACTTAATGCAGAGTATCAATCGTTAATAGCTGGTGCTATAGGAGATGGAATTATACAATTTTTAACTACTTCTTCTTAAGGGATTAATTTTTTGTGAGGGTAAGATAATGGTTATAACTATAAAAGATATTAGCACAATAGAAATTATAGAAAAAAAGTCACGCTTTATTGCCACTGCAATTCCTATTAATAGTGAAGATGAGGCAAAAACACATTTAGTTAATATAAAAAAAACGCATTATAACGCCAATCATAATTGCTATGCATATCAACTAGAAGATGGTATACAAAAGTGTAGTGATGATAAAGAACCTAGTGGTACCGCTGGCAGACCTATCCTTGATGTGTTAAGTGGTAACAACATAACTAATGCAATAATAATTGTTACAAGATATTTTGGAGGCACTTTACTAGGTACAGGAGGATTAGTTCATGCTTACTCAAGTGCGGCGAAACAAGTTATTCTAGAAGCTACTTTAATAGAGCAAATTTCTGTACAACTATTTTCGATAAAATGTAACTATGCTACCTTAGGTAAGTTAGAATATTTATTACAAAGCTTTAATATAAGAGATAAAATATATACTGATATTGTTGAAATCATAGTAGAAGTAGTATTAAGTGAAGCTGATAATTTTTCAAATTGGTTAGTGGATAATACAAATAATAAAGTTGAAATTCTAAAAAAAGATATAGATATTATTTTTCAAGATGTGTCTGCAAAAAACTAGACTTGTAATCAACATAAAGTATGATATAATATTATTAAAAGAACTCATTAAATTTTTAGGAGGAGTAACATGTCAGGACATTCAAAATTTGCAAATATAAAACATAAAAAGGCAAAGAATGATGCACAAAAAGGTAAAATTTTTACCAAAATAGGTAGAGAAATTGCAGTAGCTGTAAAAAACGGAGGGTCAGACCCTAATCTAAATAATAAGCTAAAAGATATAATAGCTAAAGCAAAATCTAATAATATGCCAAACGATACTATTGCTAGGAGTATCAAAAAAGCAGAAGGTGATGCCACTGGAGCAAGTTATGAATATATAACATATGAAGGATATGGTCCTAATGGTATAGCTGTAATAGTAGAAACTCTTACAGATAATAAAAATAGAACAGCGGCTAATGTGCGTGCTGCCTTCTCAAAAGGTAATGGAAATATGGGTACTACCGGTTGTGTTTCTTTTATGTTTGAGAAAAAGGGTGAGATTATTATTGAAAAAGAAGAAAATGATATAGATGAAGATGACTTGATGATGCTAGCACTAGATGCTGGGGCTGATGACTTTAATAGTGAGTATGAAGGATATGTAATTACTTCGTCTCCAGAAACATTTTCAGATGTATATAAGGCACTAGAAGATGCTAATATTAAGATATCTGAAGGTCAAATTGCTATGATTCCAACTACTAATGCACAAATTACAGATGATAATATAAAAGCATTTAACAAAATGATGGATTTATTAGAAAATGATGATGATGTCCAAGAAGTGTATCATAACTGTAATAATTACGATGAGTAAATAAGGCTATCAATTTTGATAGCCCTTTTTTATTTTAAATTATGAAATACAATATATTCTTCGCCCCAGATTTTTAGAGCATTTAGAACAGGAATAAAGTTTTTACCAATTTCAGATAATTCATATTCCACCTTAGGGGGAACCTGATTGTATTCTCGGCGTATAATAAGTCCTTCTTTTTCTAGTAATTTAAGTTGTCGTGAAAGAGTTGTATGAGTCATCTTTTCGGGCATTTTCCGTAAAATCTCGTTAAATCTTAAAGTTTGTTCAGATAGTAAATAAAGTATATATATAGACCATTTTCCTGAAAGTAATTTTTGTACAGTTGCGTACGGGCATTTGCCGAATAAATCTTGTTTTTGCATCGAAACTCTCCTTATAGGTATCATAATTGATACTGGTATCATGAAATAACGTACTTGTATTTTTGTGTATATAGATTATAATAACATCTGTAAAAAGTATTTGCAATTATAATATTGATAATATTAGTTTAGTTAAAATTAAGGAGAAGATATGAAAAAATTATTATTTGCTACTATGGCAACAACTATTCTTACAACTGCCTGTTCTGCATCTGCAAGTGGAGATAGCGATGTATTACGAGTAGGCATTGACTTAAAATTCTATCCATTTATGTATTTAGATGATAAAGGAGGGCCTGCAGGATTTGAAGTTGATATTTCTAATGCATTTGGAGAATATATTGGAAAAGAAATAGAAATTGTTAATACAGACTTTTCTATGTTAATACCTGCACTTGATATAGGAGATATTGACATAATTATTAGTGATATGAGTGCTAAACCAGATAGAGAAGAAAAGGCTGACTTTTCAATGCCGTATAGGTATAGTAAAACGCTAGCACTTGTTAATAAAGACTTTGCAACAGAACATAATATTAATTCTAGTATGAGTGAAGAAGAGTTTTTTAACATTGAAGGAATGATATTTGCTGGCTTAACAGGTACTATAGCTGCAAGCGTGCCACAAGAATTTGGTGCACAAGTCGTTGAGTATCCTGAAATTGCTTCTGCACTTATTGAGGTAACAAGAGGTACGGCACATGCTTTAATAGGTGCAAATACTATTTATGGTGATCATGCTGCAAACCCTAATACTACTATAGTTTATGACAAAATTACACAAGCTAGCGGTTCATGTTTTGCAGTTAAAAAAGGTGATAGCGAATTACTAAATCAGGCGAATGACTTTATTGAATCCATGTACGCAGACGGTGGGTTTTATGAACAAGCTGGCACAAAATATGATAAGCTTATTGCAGATTTTGTACAAAATGATGAGTTAGGCCTTGAATATATAATATATCCAAATAATTAAGGAGTTTAATATGAAAAAAGGCACAAGTTTTTTAATTGCTATATTGGTATATAGCAGTTTAATTTTATTAGCTGTATTTTTTACAATAGATAACCCACGATATGATTTAATTTTGCAAGATTATAGAATGTTAATTGACGGGTTTATTACTACTATTTTAGCAAGTTTAATTACGTTAGTATGTAGCATGGTTATAGGATTTGTACTATTTTTGGCAGAAAGGTCAAAGCATAATATAGTGCATGCATTTGCCGTAGTATTTAGCGAAATTATAATGGGAACGCCTCTACTTATTATGATTTTTCTTGCTGTATATGTAATTGGTGGGATAATATTTATATCAAATAAATTTGTGTTAGGTGTATTTGCACTGACTCTATATATGGCACCATATTTATCAAATGCCTATAAAACGGCAGTTGCAGTTGTAGATAAGGATCAATATATCGTAATGAATTTATATCACTTTACACTTTTTGAAAAATATAGATACATTATAATTCCGCAAATGATTCGCCCGCTCTTGCCATCGCTTATTAATAATCTATCTAGTATTATAAAAGGTTCAGCTCTACTAAGAATTGTATCTGTTAGCGATATATCATATGTGTTGACTGTGATATCTTCAAAAAATTGGGCAGCTATAGAAGGATATTATGTCATGTGGTTATTATATTTAATAATTACAATTCCATTATCTATACTTGCAAAATATTTAGCGAAAAAGGTGTCTATATGAATATAAAAATTAACAATTTAACAAAAACCTATGATAATCAAATTGTACTTGATAATATTAGCTTAGAAATCAATAACACCAGTACAATAGGCATAATAGGAAAATCCGGATGTGGTAAATCAACATTACTAAGGCAACTCGCTGGCATTGAAGAGCCAGATGGTGGAGAAATAATAATTGATGGATTATCACCTATTACAGATAAGATTGAGTTTCAAAAAAGTATTGGGGTAGTTTTTCAAAAGCATAATTTATTTCCGCATCTAACGTTAAAAGAAAATATTTCCCTAATTTTACGCAAAGCAAAAAATATGAATAAACAGAAAGCAGATTCTATTGCAAAACAATTGCTAGAAAAATTATTTATTGAAAATGAGGCAGATAAACGCCCTAACATGGTATCGGGTGGACAAAATCAACGTTGTTCCATAGCTCGTGCATTAGCCACTGACCCAAAACTGATTTTTTTAGATGAGCCAACAGCCGCCCTTGATCCGATATTAACTAACGAAGTATTAAAGGCAGTTAATCAACTTAAAAATGAAGGTATAAATTTTATATTTGTAACTCATGAAATACATTTTTTGAAACAATTTGCAGATTATATTATATTTTTTGAAAATGGCATCATATGTGAACATGGTGATGTATCTTGTCTGCAAAATCCACAGACTACACACCTTGCACAATTTTTAGGAGGCATATAAATTGACTATTAAAGAAATCTATGAAAAATTTGATACTATTGGATGTTTAACTTTTGCGACTATTAATGAGAAAGGGGAGCCCGAAACAAGAATTGCACATCTACGTGCATATGACGAAGATGGCATTTATTTTATGACCATGTTTACTAAGGAGTTTTATAGCCAATTAAAGCAAGTAGGTAAACTATCTATTTGTGGGTTAAATGCTAATACACAAATAAGGCATGATGAAAATGGTTTTCCTATTTTTGAGGGTGGATATGCTATACGTATGACTGGTGATGTTCAAGAAGTATCGATTGATGAAATAAAAGCAAAAAATAATCCTATATTTGATTTTTGTATAAAAGATCAGGAAATATATAATGCTATGGTAGTATTTTGTATAACTGCTGGGTATGGAGATATTTTTGACTATGATTTTGAAAAGATTAGTCGCAAAAATAAGCTAGAACGGATTTATTTTTCTTATGGCAATGCTAATATAAAATATAAGGGATTAAAAATAGATACTAATAAATGTATTTCTTGTGGTATATGTAAGACAAAATGTTCTTTTCTTGCCATTATAGAGGATAGTACGTACTCTATTAATAGCCACCGTTGCGATGAATGTGGCGATTGTTATTTAAATTGTCCTGTTGGTGCGATTTATCTGAAAGATTAAGGCAACTAACATTCAGTGGCGGGGTTAGAACCCCCACTGAATGAAGTTTTCTTCTATGTATAAAAGTCAATAAACACACCCTAAGGGCAAAATATCTATAATATAAAAGAAAGT
>MDJN01000212.1 GCA_001995005.1 Candidatus Parepulonipiscium sp. PG-Nun2H_MBin03
CAAAAAATTGATGCACCTAGTGGCACTGCACTAGCAATTGCTAATGCTATACAAGATTCACTAAATAACGATTATTCCTTATGTTTTGATAGATCTACACTACGTGAACCTAGGGAGCATAAAGAAATCGGAGTTCATGCTATTCGTGGCGGAACAATTGTCGGAGACCATGATATTATATTTGCTGGTATTGATGAAGTGATTACTTTATCACATTCTGCCGCATCAAAAGATGTGTTTGCTGTTGGTGCCATTAAAGCAGCTGAATTTTTAGCATATAAATTCCCTGGCCTTTATAATATGGGACATCTGCTAGGCGAATAAAAATCCACTATTTCTAGTGGATTTTTTTTATAGATTCTTTTTGAGCAACTCACATAATTCTGCTATTTCTTCTGGTGTAGTTTCAAATTTAGTTGGTCTGTTTAACCTGACTACATCATCATTATAGCGTGGTATAAGATGCAAGTGAAAATGAAATACTGCTTGATTTGCAGCTTTTCCATTATTTTGTACGACATTAATTCCATCTACATTTAATGCCTTTTTCTGTGCCTTTGCCATTTTAATAGCAAGTGGATAAATATTTCTTGCTATTTCGTCTGGCATATCAAATATATCCACATGATGCTCTTTTGGAATAATTAAAATATGTCCTCGATTTGCTGGAAATTTGTCCATTATTACTTTAAATAAATCATCTTCGTATACTACATTTGCGTCTGAATCATCTTCCATTATACTACAAAAAATATCCATTTTATTATCTCCTTAATTATATTCTCGATTACTCCTAAAAATTTGGTCAAGCTTTGGTAATAGGGCAAAGTTTCCTTTAACCTTAATTTTTCCTACCATAAATGCCTTTTGGTAACTTATACTTTTAATAATTATTTCTTCTAATATTGTATCTAATAGCATAATTTCTACATCACATCTATTTGCCATTCCTTCATTATATCTACAATCTCCATTACTTATTACAATATAACCCATCTCTTTTGTATCATTAATTATATATTGCACCACCATATTAAGGCTTTTATCATATTGAGCTATAAAATAATGAGGTAAGCTTGCAATTCGTTTAGCAACTTTACGTGTAACGTTAGTAGTTTGTTGTTGTGGCCTTGCATATGTGCCTGTTGATATAGGTTGGAAGTTTGTGTCCCCTCCAATTTTTCCTTTTAATAGATTGGTAATCTCTTCAATTTCTTTTTCTTCTGTATTAATGGTTTCATATTGTGGCGTAGAAGTAGCTATAGGTGCTGCCTCTACTGGTTGGGCAACTGTTGTTACCGGATTATTAACTTGTGGTTTAGCTCCAGTAGTAAATAGCATCCTTTCGCTAGATATAATATTTGATACACCTTGCTTTAGACTACGATAAAAATTTTCTATTTGCTTATCTACTATTCTAAGCGTATCTTCCTCACTTATATATGAGTTAAATGCTATGCATCCACCGTCACTTCCTCCTAAAAATCTCCAAGCCTTACTAATTTGATAACCAGCCTCTATTTCTCCCCAAAAATTACTGTATGTAATCGTTAATAGGGGTTTGTCCAATATTTGGTGTATACTTATATAATTTAAAAACGTTTGCATCGCTCCATGCATACCTCCTAGATATACATTTGAGTATGCGATTATCCCTGTGCTGTCATTTATTTGTCTTACTATATTATCCGCTATCTCATTAGAATTACCATTAAAATATGGCAAGGTTTCAAGACTAATTTGCTCTAATTCAACTTCTAATTCATCCAAGACTGTAACTACGGTATTTTTTATATTTGTTAAAGCCCTTTCCTTTACATCAGCAAGTAATAGTACTATTTTCATCATAAATCCTTCCTATCAAGTATTTAAATATGTTAGTGCTCTTTGCGGGTAATAGGCTATTATCCTATCTATCTCCCAAAATAGCCGCAACGCCTTTCTTCTTATTTCTATGTTCAATATATCTCCAATTCTAAAATCTATCAATAAATCTGGGCTAAATAAAATTCTATATGATTTAGTTTTGGCTAAATTTTTAAGGTTTATATACCCATCTGCGTTAATATCTTCTATCATAAAATATCCTTTAGCCTGTGCAGTAAAATTTTGCGGGGTACCTTGCTTTAATTTGTAATCTTTATATAAGTCTATATCTATAATTAATGGAGCATAACTAACTATAGGACACCCTGAAATCACTTCTATTATATGTTTCATTTTATATAATCTATTGTACTCTTCTGTATATTGTTTTATCATCTGCAGAGTATTTGGTAAATTTTCTACATCATCTATATATATTATTAATTTATCAAAAGCTTGCATAAAGTATTTAGCTTGACTTAAATGGTTTTTATACCTCGGTACCCAAACTGCAAAAAAATATTCTATTAAACTCTTATCTAATTTATATAGTCTTTTATATTTAAAATCACTTTTTAAATATCTTAAAAAAGTATCAGCCGTTTCTTTTTCTACTGTATTATCATCTAAATTATTATTATACTCTTGTACTATCTTTACAATATTCATGTTACTTTCCCGCCTATCTATAACCACTTAGTATTTTAATTATTGACGTGGCGAGAAAGGTTTATACACTTTATAGATTTTTTATTCGCTCAACAGCTTCTATAACATTTTCTCTTTGTCCAAATGCAGATATTCTAAAATATCCTTCTCCATTTTTACCAAATCCTACACCTGGTGTTCCCACTACATGTGCCTCATTTAATAGTTTATCAAAAAATGCCCAGGAATCTAGACCATCTTTGCATTTTATCCACACATAAGGCGAGTTGTCTCCGCCTACTAACCAATATCCTAATTCTTTAAAACCATTTCTTATAATAACTGCATTTTCTAAATAGTAATCTATATTTTCTACCACTTCTTTTTTACCCTGCGGAGTAAAAACAGCTGCTGCAGCTTTTTGAACTACATAAGGTACACCGTTAAATTTTGTAGTTTGTCTTCTAAGCCATAATTTATTTAGCGATACATCTTTTACCTTTAACTCTTGTGGAACTACAGTGTATCCACATCTTGTACCTGTAAATCCAGCTGTTTTTGAGAATGAGCAAAACTCAATTGCACACGTTCTCGCACCTTCTATCTCAAAAATGCTACTTGGTAAATTTTCATCTCGTATAAATGCTTCATATGCACTGTCAAATAGTATAATTGAATTATTTGCGTTTGCATAATCTACCCAGATTTTTAATTGCTCTTTTGTATAAGTAGCACCAGTCGGATTATTTGGAGAACACAAATAAATTAAATCTCCACCATCGCCATCTTCCGGCATTGGCAAGAAATTATTTCCTTCGTTTCCATCTAGAAAATTTATTTTTCTACCCGCCATTATATTTGTATCTAAATACACAGGGTAAACTGGATTTGGAATCAGACTAGTCCCCGCTCCAAAAATATCTAAAATATTACCAACGTCGCTTTTTGCCCCGTCACTTATAAACACTTCATCTGACATAACATTTACGCCTTTTGTAGCATAATAATCTTTTATAAGATTTCTTAAAAAGTCATATCCTTGCTCTGGGCCATATCCTCTAAATGTTTCCTTATGCCCCATTTCCTTAACCGCTTCTGTCATAGCGTCAATTACACTTTTTGTAAGTGGTAATGTAACATCTCCAATACCTAACCTTATTATCTTTACATCTTTGTTAGCATTTTGAAAGTCAGATACCTTTTTTGCAATGGTAGAAAAAAGATAACTTTGTTCTAAGTTTAAAAAATTTTCATTGATATTCATGTTCTTCTCCTTAAAAATAGTTTTAAATTTCCTAACAACTATTTTACCATATTGTACTAATAATTTCACTATTTTTTTATC
Source organism: Candidatus Parepulonipiscium sp. PG-Nun2H_MBin03 (assembly GCA_001995005.1). GTDB lineage: Bacteria > Bacillota > Clostridia > Lachnospirales > Cellulosilyticaceae > Epulonipiscioides. The sequence continues at coordinate 3,860 of MDJN01000212.1, forward strand.
TGAACATCCTTTTTAATATATTTTGCTAGATCTGCTATAATAATTCACCCTTAAATACAAATGTTGCTCCACCTGTCATATATACTGCTACATCAGTATATTCTATTATAAGCTCGCCCCCACGCAATCTAACTACTATATCCGTAGATTTTTTGGCTAGTCCATTTAGCACAGCACCAACTGCAACAGCACAAGCCCCTGTTCCACAAGCTAAAGTCTCACCACTGCCTCTTTCCCATACTCTCATCTTAAAACTACCGTCTTCTAAAATTTGTACAAATTCTGTGTTAACTCTCTCTGGAAAAATCTCATGATTTTCAAAATATGGCCCAATTTTTTCTAGGTCTATCCCATCTACATCATCTACAAATATAACACAGTGCGGATTTCCCATAGATACGCATGTTATTTTATATGTTTTATCATTAACTACCAAGTTAGTATTTACAATATTATCTAATTTTGCTGGTATATTTTCAGGCTCTAATATCGGAAGTCCCATATTCACTCTAACTGTATCTACTTTTCCGTCTATCACATTTAAATCTAAATATTTAATCCCGCTTAAAGTATCTATATCTAATTTTGTTTTATCTACTATCTTTTTATCATATAAAAATTTGCCCACACAACGTATTGCATTTCCACACATCTTACCTTCACTACCGTCAAGGTTAAACATTCGCATCTTAGCATCGGCAATGTCAGAACGACATATCATCACTATGCCGTCTCCCCCTACCCCAAAGTGTCTATCCGATAACTTTATCGCAAGCCCATTTGGGTCGTCTAATTCATCATTTAGGCAATTAAAATATATATAATCATTACCTATCCCGTGCATTTTGTAAAATTCCATAATTCTATACTCCTTTCATATAGTAGCTTATATTTTTATGATTCTACTACCTCATTACTTTCTTTTATAAGATGTGGCTCCCATCTCTTTTTAAACTTCTCTATATCCTCTTCTGAATAAAAATGACGTACATACGGGTCACTATAACATTTATCAAAATACTCTTGCGTTAACTTAACTTCCTTCTTAAATTTTTTATATTCCCCACCATTCCACCTAGCTTCCCCTACATTTGTTAGGACTAGCTCATCAAATTCAACTCCTACCCATTCTGATAATTGTGGTACTATATCATTTAACTTTTCTAGCTGATATATAAATACCTCTAGGTTCTCATGCTTTATTATACTATACCCCGCTTCTTTATTAAATGGGTAGTCGAATAAATTAAATATTTGCTCATTAAAATATTCAATCCAATCCTGAATAGCTGATTCTCTAAAAAATGGTGGTACATCCATATCTTTATTATAAAAATCACAATTAGTGTAAATATATGAATTCACATATTTATCAAATATTAATTGAGATTCAGATAAATTATTTACATATAAATTTTTTAGATCATACAACACTTTATCTTTGTTAATTTCACTACTATTCAATTCATACATTACCTTTAACCCTAGACTCTCCAAAGATATGCTCACTAATTGTTGCACTTCAGATAAATGTTGTGCAATCGGTTCTCTAACTGCACATATTAACTTTATATTCTTATCTGCCTTAACATTTAAATTTGCTAAACGTTCTATTCTATGCCATAAATTAAAAGTATTTATCTTATATTTTATAAAAGTCTCATTTAGTGTATAATCACCAGTTTTAGGTGGTAAACATATAAAAATAGTATTTTTAATATTGCATTCATATAAATCTTTTAAAGAATATAGTACTAGATCTTGATCATACTCAATAATTTTTGGTAATGTTGTTTTGCTTATTATAGTACTAAATAACCAAGAAAAATAAATCTTTGATTTCAACAGTTCTAATGGTATCTGGCATACAATCTCTTTTTTATCTCCTAATAAATTTTCTAATTTACCTTGGAAGTGCTTGGCGAAAGCTGGTATCATAATTAGTAATTGTACTTCATACTTAGAAATTTCTATTAACTCATCTACTGTAATAATCGGAATATCTTTTATTTCTTTCACTATATTATTTTGTTTATCCGCACAAAATGCAATCACATCTATTTCAACAAATTCTAGATAATCAAGAAATCTTTCCATATCACCTAAATTTTTATTATAATTTGTAAAAAATAATATTACTTTCTTGCCTTTAAAAATTGGAAAACCTATTATTTCATACGCTTTATACATCAAATCATTTATAGCAACTTCATACATAACATCTTTTTTCTCTTTAAATAAGTCTATAAGTTTATCTTTTATTATTAGGTTAGCTATAGATACAAAAACTATTATTTGAGGGTCGTTATTAACTACTTCTAGTAACTCATCTGTTGTAATAACAGGAATACCCTCTACCCCCCCTGCTTGCTCTGACTTATATTCTACATCTACACAAAATGCACTCACATTAAATCCTATCGTTTCAAGATATTTTTTCGCTTCTTTACCCCGTCGTCCTGCTCCAAAGATTATTATTTTCTTCCCCTTAAATACTGCCCAATCTGTCAACTCAAGAAAGTGATATGTTAAACTAGAACTATATGCACTACTTATAATATCAGTTTTATCTCCTACTAATTTTTCTAACCTTTCTCTTTCTGAATCAAATGAGAGGTAAATCAAAGCTTGTGGTTCATTATCAATCACTTCAACTAGTTCATCTGTTGTAATAACAGGAATACCTTCTACCTCTCCTATTTGCTCTGACTTATATTCTGCATCTATACAAAATGAAATTACATTTATTTTAAACATCTCAAATGCTCTTTTTGCTTCTTTACCCAGTCGTCCTGCTCCAAAGATTATTATTTTCTTCCCTTCAAAAACAGATAAATCTGTAATTCTATTAACTCTCATTAAATTTATCCTCTTTTCTCCTCTGCACTATTTAACTTCTCTCTTAAACTTTTTATATTTTTATATTTTCTAACTCACTTAAAATATAATGCACTACCTCTTCTACAGTTTTACCTTCTGTATCTGCTATTATATCTGGTTTTTGTGGTATCTCATACGGGCTAGATATCCCTGTAAAATTAGTAACTTCACCATTTAGAGCCTTTTTATATAAATTCTTGGTATCTCGTCGTATACATTCTTCGAGGGATGTTGCTACATATATTTCTATAAAGCCTTCACCTATTATTTTCTTTGCATTGTTACGGTCTTGTGCAAATGGAGATATTGCTGATACTAATACTATTAGCCCAGCGTCGTTCATAATCTTTGCCACTTCGGCTATACGTCGTATATTTTCAACTCTATCTTTCTCACTAAAGCCTAAATTATTGTTTAGTCCCATACGCACATTATCACCGTCTAATATCATAGTGTGCTTAAGTTGTGACACTAACTCTTTTTCTAATGCATTTGCTATTGTAGATTTTCCGGAACCGGATAGACCTGTAAACCATAAAGTTTTTGGCACTTGGTTTTTTTGATTGGCTCTTATTTCTTTAGTTATATCTAAATTTTGCCAAGTTAAATTATCTGAGCGATTTAAAGGGTGTTCTATTACTCCGCAAGCCGATGTGGCATGTGTTATTCTATTAATTAAAATAAATCTGCCTAAATCTTTATGCACCTTAAATTTATCTAATACTACTTTTTCCGCAAGAGAAATATCACAATTTATTAGGTCATTTTTCTCTGCCTTTTTTTGTAAAATATGGCTTCCTGTATTGATATCAATACAATAATGTATTTTTATAATAGTCGCTTGAGTTACTTTAGTTCCAATCTTTATTAGAAAACTACGTCCTACTATCAACTCTTCATCATCCATCCAGAGTAAGTCTGCCTTAAATAATCTATAAGAAGAGAGCATTTCATTTTTTGATATAATACAACCTCTTGAGCAGTCTATTTCTTTATCTAAAATAATTGTCACTGCTTGTGATGAATGTATTGAGTTGCATTCTTTACCTGCATTTAATAGTTGCTTAACATTTGCCTTTTCTTTAGTAGGTAATACAATTATTTCATCACCTATTTTTAAATTTCCATAGGCCACTTGCCCTTGAAATCCTCTAAAATTAACATTTGGTCTACACGCACGTTGTATTGGCATCAAAAATAGTTTTTGTCCTTCTATTTCTGAAATATCCACTTCTTCTAAATATGTTAAAAACGTTTTTCCTGTATACCATTTCATACGATTTGAAGCCTTAGTTATATTATCCCCTTCTGTTGCTGATACTGGTATTATTACGCTACTCTCATAAAGATATGCTTGCATCAATTGCGTGATATCAGCCTCAATTTTTCTAAACTTACGCATATCGTAAAAAACTAAATCCATTTTGTTTACTGCAAATACAAAATGTCTTATTCCCATTAAATTGCATATACGAATATGTCTCTTAGTCTGCATTAAAATCCCTTTAGTCGCATCCACTAATATAATTGCTAAGTCTGCAAACGATGCACCTACAGCCATATTTCTTGTATACTGTTCATGCCCTGGGGTATCAGCTACAATAAAATTTCTCTTTGTAGTATTAAAATATCGGTAAGCAACATCTATTGTTATGCCTTGCTCTCTTTCTGCCATAAGCCCATCTAAGAGCAAAGAGTAATCAATATCTGTGCCACGACTTCCGATTTTACTATCTAATACCAATGCATTTTTTTGGTCTGCAAAAATCAACTTAGCATCATATAACATATGTCCTATTAATGTTGATTTTCCATCATCGACACTGCCACAGGTTATAAATTTTAGTAATCCATTCATTTAGAAGTATCCCTCCCTTTTACGTCTCTCCATGCTTCCCCTTGCCTCATGGTCTATAACACGGCTTGTGCGTTCTGATGATATTGCACCTAGCGTTTCCTTTACAATCTCATCTAATGTAGCTGCTGTAGATTCAATTGCTCCAGTTAATGGATAGCACCCTAACGTACGAAATCGAATACTTTTCATTTGCATATGCTCATCATCTTTTAGTTTTAGACGCTCATCATCTAGCATTATAATATTTCCGTCACGATAAATTACAGGTCTTTCTTTAGCAAAATATAAAGGTACTATCTCAATCTTTTCACGTGCTATATATTTCCAAATATCTGCTTCTGTCCAATTAGAAATCGGAAACACCCGCATGCTCTCACCTTTTTTAATGAAAGTATTATATAAATTCCATAATTCTGGTCGTTGATTTTTTGGGTTCCACGAGTGGTCTTCATTCCTAAAAGAAAATATGCGTTCTTTAGCACGAGACATTTCTTCATCACGACGCCCACCGCCGAATGCAGCATCAAAGTGGTACTTATCTAATGCTTGTTTTAGTGCTTCTGTTTTCATAATATCTGTATATGCACTGCCATGCTCAAATGGATTAATATTCTTCTCCACTCCTTCTAAGCTTGTGTATACTAGCATTTCAATACCTAGTTTTTCTGCCATTTTATCTCTAAATTGTATCATCTCTTTAAATTTCCAAGTAGTGTCTATATGCAAAAATGGAAATGGTGGCTTTTCTGGATAAAACGCTTTCATGGCTAAGTGCAACATAACTGAACTATCTTTTCCTATTGAATATAACATAACTGGTTTTTGACATTCTGCTACTACTTCTCGCATAATATAAATTGCTTCTGCTTCTAATTTATCTAAATGTGTCATTTAATGTCTCCTAAAATATTTTTATACTACTCTAAACTCGCCTTTATCAGCCCTAAAAATAGTGGGTGTGGCTTATTTGGTCTACTTTTAAATTCTGGGTGAAATTGAGATGCTATATAATATTTATGGTCTTTCAACTCAACTACTTCGACTAAATTTTCATCTGGAGATACTCCGCTTATAATTAATCCCTTATCTACACATTGTTTTCTATATTCGTTGTTAAATTCATACCTATGTCTATGTCTTTCTCTTATCTGAGATTGTTGGTACACCTCACTCAGCAACGTATTCTCTTTTATAATACATATATAGCTACCTAATCGCATAGTTCCACCTTTATCTGTAATATTTTTTTGTTCCTCCATTATGTGTATTACAGGATTTGAAGTATCTTCAAATTCTGCTGAATGTGCGTTGTTAATGCCTAATACATTTCTTGCAAATTCAATTACCATAACTTGCATACCAAGGCATATGCCTAGCAGAGGAATATTATTTTCCCGAGCATACCGAGCTGTCTCTATTTTCCCTTCAATTCCTCTATCTCCAAAACCACCAGGGATTAATATCCCGTCTATATCTTCTAAAAGAAGTCTAATATTATTTCGGTTTATCTCTTCGCTATCAATCCATTTAATATTTACTCTTGCCCCTAATTTAAACCCTGCATGTCTTAAACTCTCGGCAACTGATAAATATGCATCGTGTAACTTTACATATTTTCCTACCAACGCAATAGTAACTTCTTTTTTTGGATTATATATATTATCAACCATCTGTTGCCACTCAGTAAGGTCTGGTTCTACAGTTTGTAAATCAAGTGCTCTGCACACTACTTTATCAAGCCCTTGTTTATGCAACATAATCGGAGCTTCATATAAAGACGGTAATGTTATGTTTTCTATAACGCAATCCTTTTTCACGTTGCAGAATAAAGAAATTTTGTCTAAAATATCTTCTGGTATATCCTCATCTGCACGTGCTACGATAATATCTGGTGATATTCCTATGGAGCGTAGCTCCTTAACTGAATGTTGCGTAGGCTTACTTTTATGCTCCCCACTCGATTTTATATACGGTACTAATGTTAAGTGTATAAATATACAATTTTCCCGTCCTACTTCTAATGAAATTTGCCGTATAGTTTCAAGAAAAGGCTGTATCTCTATGTCCCCTGTCGTGCCTCCTATCTCTGTTATCAAAATATCAGCTTGTGTATTTTTCGCACTATTATATATAAATTCTTTTATAACATTAGTAATATGCGGAATAACTTGAACTGTTTGTCCAAGGTACCCCCCATTTCTTTCTTTACTTAATACTTCATAATATATTTTACCTGATGTTAAATTAGAAAACTTATTCAAATCTTCGTCGATAAATCTTTCATAATGACCCAAATCTAAATCAGTCTCGGCTCCGTCTTCTGTTACATATACTTCCCCGTGTTGATAAGGGCTCATAGTCCCTGGGTCTATATTCATATATGGGTCTAATTTTTGTGCCGCCACTTTAAGCCCCCGCATTTTTAAAAGCCTTCCCAAACTAGCAGCCGTTATACCTTTACCTAACCCCGATACTACTCCTCCTGTAACAAAAATAAATTTACTCATACAAATCTCCCTCTATCCGTAATTTAAAATAATAGCATCTGCTACTTCCTTTCTAGTTTTGCGTAAATTCATGGCTTCCTTTTCAATATATTTATGTGCTTGTTGCTCGCTCATACCTTTAAACTCAATCAATATACACTTTGCTCTGCTAACTATTCTTATATCATCAATCTTTTTATTTAAGTTGCTATTTTCTTGTTCTAATAACTTTAGCCTATTATAAGTTACATTAGCGATTTTAATAGAAGTCATAAGTATTTTTCGGTCGATTGGTTTTGCAACCATAATTACTCCTAGTTCTTCCACATTTTGTGCCACTTTCTCATAATAATCTGCATTTACAATTAAAATTACTTGCGTTATAGATAGATATGCAATATCTTTTGCAAGTTTTTCACCCATCTCATCTTTTAATGGCGTATTTATAATTACTAAATCTATACTTCTTTCTAGTAACATTCTTCTTGCCTCAACCGCACTATTTAGAGTATATAAATTTTTATGCAAATGTGCAGGTAGCAAATTTGATAATACATCTTTGCTAGGTGTAGTTTTAGAAACCATTAAAATATTTTGCATTATAATTCACCCCTAAACTTTATAGTTTATACAAATACTCCTTAGTATAAAAATGCTGTTTATCTACAACAAATTCATAATCTTCTAGTTCTTGTTCTTTTAGGTTTATATATTTTTGCAAAAATTCCTCTCCCAAAACTTCTTTTACAAAATGTGAATTTTTTGCTAAACTTATCGCCTCTGCTAGGCTTTTGGGTAACCTTTTTAAGTAATTTGTATTGAGTGTATCATACAAATTAATATTAGATTCTTGTTGAAGAGGTAGTTTGTTTTTAATACCATATATGCCTGCACTAATAACTAATGCATATACAATATATGGATTACAACTACAATCAGGTGATCTTAGTTCTAGCCTTGTTCTTTCGTCATATCTTTCGGGTATCCTAATTAAGGCTGATCTGTTGCTATTTGACCAACTAATATATTTTGGAGCACCCATCTTACCTAATCGGTCATATGAATTTACAGTAGGATTTAAAAATAAGGTGATTTCATTTATTTTACTTAAGATGCCTGCTATAAAATAATCTCTTATGTCATTTTGCATATGTTCAGGTTGAAATATATTTTTGCCATGTTTTGTAAGAGATATGTTAATGTGAAAAGAACTGCCACTCTCATCTTCTAAAGGCTTTGGCATAAACGAGGCGTATAAACCATATCTATTTGCCACCACTTTTACTATGTTTTTAAATGTCATAATATTATCTGCAGAGCTTAATGCATCGCTATATCTAAAACCAATTTCATTTTGTCCAGGGCCATTTTCATGATGAGATGACTCAGGCGTTAATCCCATTTTATTCAGCAATAAACAAATCTCTCTACGTACATCTTCTCCTTTATCAAGCGGTGCAACATCAAGATATGATCCATTATCTAATGGTATATATACTGGGTTATCATGGTCGTCTAGTTTAAACAAATAAAATTCACACTCAGCTCCAATTTTTGCACCAAATCCTTGTTGGTCTAATTTTTTTATAGCTCTTTTTAAGATACTTCGGCTATCTGCATGATAAATATCTCCACTAGCATTCTTTATATTACAATAAAATTTTATTACACGCCCAGGCTCTGGTCTCCATGGTAGTGCAGATAGCGTAGTTGGATCAGGTGACAAAAATAAATCAGATTCATGTATACTGGAAAATCCGGCTATAGAACTTCCATCAATCATTATGCCATCTGAAAATGCTCTTTTTAATTCTGATTTCATAATAGCAATATTCTTGTGTACACCAAATATATCACAAAATGCTAATCTAATAAACTTTACATCCTCTTCTTCCACAAAAGTAAACATTTCCTCTAATATAGTATCCATACATAATACCTCCCCTCATAATAGACTATTATAAAGCAAATGCTTATTTTATTCAACTACCTTTTTGTTATTAGTAACTACAAAAGAGCAGACTAATATTAGTCTGCTCTTTTAATAAAATACCGACAGTGGGACTCGAACCCACACGCTTTATGGGCGGCGGATTTTGAGTCCGCTGCGTCTGCCATTCCGCCATGTCGGCAAGAAATTATTAGTAGTATAACATGTTATTTTCCAAAAAGCAACATGTATTTCCTATAATTTCTAATTTTTTTATATCTTACATATCAGACGTATCAATGTTATCTAAATATTGCTCAATATCTCCTATTATACTCGCCACGCATCCATCTTGAAATGGCGAAATTAAATCTCCTGTTTTTACAAGCCCTAAGAAAGATTTTGTTCCCCCAATTTTACATATTGCCATATAGTCTTGCCAGCCTTTTTCTCTGTTTTCATTCATCTTTTTCCAAAACTGTAGTGCACATATTTGTGCGAGAGTATAATCTATATAATAAAATGGACTAGAGAATATATGCCCTTGCCTAAACCAGAAGCAACCTTCTTCTAATAATGTGCTATCTGCATAATTTTTGTGTGGCAAATATTCTTTTTCTAGCTGTCTGAAATGTGCATTTCGTTCTGCTGGCGTAGCATCAGGATTTTCATATATAAAATGTTGAAAATCGTCTACTAATACTCCATACGGAATAAACTTTATAGCCCCAGATAGGTGCGAGTACTTATACTTCATAGTTTCATCTTCAAAAAACAGCTCCATCCATGGCCAAGTGATAAACTCCATCCCCATAGAATGTATCTCACAGCTTTCATATGTCGGAAACATCAGCATTGGTATTTCTATATACCTTGAGCTGTACACCTGAAATGCGTGTCCTGCCTCATGTGTTAATACGTCAATGTCCCCAGAAGTGCCATTAAAATTCGAGAATATAAACGGTGAATTATAATCGTCAATATATGTGCAATATCCCCCAGCTTGTTTTGCCGGTTTTGTTTCTAAGTCTAGTAAATCAGTATCTATCATATAATCAAAAAATTCGTTAGTTTCCTTAGATAATTCACTATACATCTTTTTACCATTATTTAGAATAAACTCTGCATCTCCATGCGGTTTTGCATTTCCAGAAACAAATTCAAAGTTCTCATCATAATGGTACAATTCATCAAGCCCTAATCTCTCTTTTTGTTCATTATATAATTTTGTAGCTACTGGTACAATATACTCTTTTACCTGCCTTCTAAAGTTTGCTACCATATCTTTATCATAGTCAGTACGGTCCATATTTACGTACCCAAATTCAACATAATTATTAAAGCCTAGTTTTTTTGCCTTTCTAACTCTTACTTTTACTAGCTTATCAAATAAGTCTTCAAATTTTTGCTTATTTTCTACAAAAAACTCATTATAAAGCCTGTTAGTCTCTTGTCTTTCTGCACGGTCAGTAGAAATTTTAAATGGTCCTAACCCCGATAAGTTATACGTCTCACCTTTATACTTAATTTTGGCCGAAGCTATTAATTTTTTATATTCTGATACTAGTTTATTTTCTTCTTGACATTCCTCAATTACTTCAGAAGAGAATACCCTTAAACTATTTTCTATTAATTTAAAATACTGCTCGCCAAATTCTTTTTCTAATGCATCTCTAAACTTAGAATTTATTACTGCTTTTTCATATTCTAATTCCACCTCGCTATAAAGCGGTGAATACTCGTCCCAGTACTCGCTTTCCTTATCATAAAATTCATCTTTAGTATTTATGCTATGGCGTATGCTACATAACGTGCTAAGCGTGTTTATATGTGATAATTCTTTATTAATCTGCTTTATCACCTGTATTTGCTCATCTGCTGTTTTTGCGTTATTCATATTTAAAATAAGATTTTGCATCTTAACTTTATATTTATCAAAATCTGCTCGTTCATATTTAAACTCACTAAACTTCATCTCTTTATCTCCTTTAATAATTGTATAAGGCTTGTTAACCTAACAAGCCCATTGTATATTTTTATGGTTATTATATCCGGCTATCTAAAATAGTATACCATCTTTTACCATTTATGTAATTGCTGCTTAACATTGTAATTTAACAACATTTATAGTACATCAGTCCTTGAATAATCTGTAAAAATATACTAATATATTGGCATGTACAAGATTTTTATACATCACCGTTAGGCCATCAAACGGAATTTTTAAGGAGAAGTTATGCCAAAAAAGATATTACTAATTGATGCATTTAGCATCGCTAATCGAGCATTTTATGGAATGCCTTTACTAAGTACAAAAGACGGAATTTTTACCAATGCAATATACGGTTTTCTAAACATTATGTTTAGCTTAATTGATAAGGAACATCCTGATATGATTGGAGTTGTATTTGACGTATCAGCTCCCACCTTTAGACATACACATAACAGCGACTATAAGGGAACCCGAAAAAGTGCTTCACCAGAATTTAAGATGCAAATTCCTATATTGAAGGAAATTTTAGATGCAATGGGTATATTTAGAATAGAAAAATCCGGCTTTGAAGCTGATGATTTACTAGGTACAATAGCAAAGCTTGCTGAAAAGGATGGATTTAATTCTATCATTGTTTCAGGAGACCGTGATTTATTACAAGTAGCATCTAAACATATCCAAATCAAAATCCCTAAAACTAAAAAAACTGGTACCGAAGTTGCAACCTATTTTGAAGAAGACGTGATTACAACATACGGCGTAACTCCTACCGAATTTATTGACGTAAAAGGACTTATGGGGGATACTTCTGATAATATAAAAGGAGTTCCTGGTGTTGGTGAAAAAACGGCGATAAAGCTTATTAAAACATATCATAGCATAGAAAATTTATATCAAAACATAGACGAAGTGTCCGGTAATAAGCTTAAACAAAATTTAATTGACTTTAAGGCACAGGCAATGGATAGTAAGTATCTTGCTACAATAAAATGTGATGTTCCTATTGAATTTGAGTTTAATGATTTATGTTATAAAATAGAATTAACTCCAGCTGTAGCAGAAATATTTGATAAGTTAGAATTCAAGAAGATGCTTCATAAATTTAATACATCTGCAGATGAAAAATACGACTTAACAACAGCTAATCTAGATATATTATTAACTCTACAAACAGTTGCTATATTTTGTATCATCGAAAATAATATATGTTATATCGGGGCAAGTTCTGAAGGTAAAAATTATTTCTTAGAAGCCAATTTAGAAAATAGCGTTGAGTACCAGATAGTTAAAAAATTTTTTGGCGACGAAAAGATATATAAAATAGTTTTTGATAGTAAGCAATTACGCCATCTGTTGCATGCAGCAAATATTTCTATTGTTGGTGATATCTTTGATGTAATACTTGCCTCTTATCTTTTAGACGCTTCTAGTGATGATTATGATTTATCCGTGTTATCAAATAATAAAGTTACGCATATAGATAGATTATTAGACAAGTCTAAAAAGACATGGACCCAGCTGGATAAGGATGTTTTAACCTATGAAATAAGCATGCGTGCACAAATCTTGTATGATTTAGCTCATTCTATGAAAAAAGAACTTATAGACACAAATATGTTAGAGTTATATCTAAAAGTTGAGTTACCTCTTGCAGAAGTTTTATTTGATATGGAGATAGAAGGAATTACAATAAATCCCAATTCACTTAAATCATATGGTATTAAGCTTGATGGCTTAATACAAAAATTAGCTAACGAAATTTATGAGCTAGCCGACGAAAAATTCAACATAAATTCTTCAAAGCAGTTAGGTATTATATTATTTGAAAAATTAGACATACCTCCTATTAAAAAAACTAAGACTGGTTACTCAACAGCAGCAGATATTTTAGAAAAACTTGCTGATAAAAATCCTATTATTCCAAAAATATTAGAATATAGGCAATATACCAAGCTTTATAGCACTTATGTAACAGGCTTACTTAAGGTTATAAAAAATAATAAAATACACTCAACATTTAATCAAACTATTACAGCAACAGGGCGTATTAGTTCTACTGAACCTAATTTGCAAAACATACCTATCAGAATGGAATTAGGGCGAGAAATAAGAAAGATGTTTATTCCAAAAAGCGATGATTATGTCTTTTTGGATGCTGATTATTCACAAATAGAGCTGAGAGTATTGGCCAGTATGTCAGAAGATGATATCATGAAAACAGCTTTTATAGAAGATATAGACGTGCATACTTTAACAGCGAGCGAAGTATTTGACACTGCTATAGATAAAGTAACTTCTGATATGAGGCGTAAAGCAAAGGCTGTAAACTTCGGCGTAGTTTATGGCATAGGAGCATTTGCACTTGCTGATGATATAAAA
>MDJN01000213.1 GCA_001995005.1 Candidatus Parepulonipiscium sp. PG-Nun2H_MBin03
AGTTCTAGGAGTAGAAAAACAAGATTTGGACGAAGGGCATGTTATTGCAGATTCGTTAGGTGGCGTTGCAAATGCATATAATATTACGCCCCAAGATAGTCAAGTAAATAGATATGGGGAACAAGCTGCTATGGAAAAAGCGATACGAAATGCAAATGGTTGTACAGATTTTACTGCAATTATCGAATACCCTAATAATGAAACACAAATTCCAAGCTATTATACATATATGTATACTATAGATGAAAATGTTATTACAAGCCAATTTGGAAATGGAGCATATAGTACTAACGAATATATTGATAGTACAGAATATATTGATAGTACAGAATATATTGATAGTACAGAATATATTGATAGTACAGAATATATGTTAGTGATTACTAGATTAGACAAAATAGCGGAAGTGGTTGAAATTACAAATACTTCTGACGAAAAGATAAACTTATCAGGTTATACAATAGTTTCGGTAAGAGGAAACCAAACGTTTACTTTTGCAGATTATGTAATAGAACCTAGTGATGTAATAACAGTTGGAGACAGTGAAAGAAATTCTAATATAAATTTTCACTGGATGGAAGGTAATGGAGTTTGGAATAATAGCCAAAGTGACCCCGCAGAATTATATAATAAAAATGGAGAGTTATTGTATAGGTTTGAAGACTAAAAGAGCACCAGAGTTTTGGTGCTCTTTTGTGCTAATCCCACCATTCGTCAATATCAGAAGAATTATTGGAGTTATCCTTATTATCATTTTGATTACTTGGAGGTGCACAAAAACGTTTAACTGCAATATATACAATACCACTGACAACTATTAATAATATTATATTGTATATATTAAGGGAGTTTAAAAATATTAGAATAGCTAATAAAAATATAAAAATTAACCCCAAAATACCTGAACCACCAGTTCTATACATGTGAGGTCTATGACGCATAGGGCTACCCATGTTAGGAGGGCCACCCATATTAGGACGACCACCCATATTAGGACGACCACCTATGTTAGGACGACCACCTCTATTAGGAGGGCCACCCATATTAGGAGGGCCACCCATATTAGGACGACCACCTCTATTAGGTCCGCCACCACCGTTAGGTCTAGACATAAATATGCTCCTTTCAATAATATATTAATATATGTATTATGCCATATTTTGTAGATATATACCCCATATTTGGCACTCACTGTATCCAAAAAGCAGATATTTTTTGGCCATACTAAACTTAGCAGCTGGATTTGAAGTATATTTGAAAATAAATTGGATAAAATATCCATAAAACGATATACTGGAGGAAAAGCTATGCGAAAGTTTATATTAATAGTTTGTATGATTATAGGATTTAATACTGTAGTAAATTTTACACAACTTAATCAACTTCTAGCAACTGAACAAATAGTTGATAGAGAAAAGTTAGTAGAAGAAGGTGCAAATATAGTACTAAATTTGCAATCAGGTAAATTTGATAAGGTAATAGATACACTAGATGAACAGAGTAAAAAAATTATAGATGCTCCAATGTTAAAAACTACTTGGGATAATGTTGTTTCATTACTAGGGGAATATATAGAAAATGAAAGCATATCAGGAGAAGTGGTGGATAATTCCTTTGTGGTTACAGTAATTGAAAGATATGAGCATACAGGGCTTAAAGTGCAAATAACTTTTACAATAGAGACAGGTAAAGTATCAGCGTTATATTTTCAGTATGTAACGATGGATAATAAGATCAATAATGATATATTAATAGAAGAAGCGATAACGATAGTAGCAGATGAAAAATTTCCGCTAAGTGGGATTTTAACTGTGCCTAAAAATATACAAAATCCACCAGTAGTTATAATGGTACAAGGCTCTGGAGCTACGGATAAAAATGAAACGATATATTTAAATACGCCTTTTAAAGATATCGCATATGGCCTTGCTGAAAAAGGAATTGCAACATTAAGGTATGACAAAAGGTTTTACACATACCCAATGTTAGAAAATGTAACTTTAAGGGAAGAAGTTTTAGATGATGTGAATGCTGGGATTGAACTTTTGCGAGCGGATAATAGAATTGATAGCAATCAAATTTATGTGTTGGGTCATTCGCTAGGAGGAGGGTTAGCCCCAGCGATTGCAAAAGAAAATGCAGATGTTAAGGGACTGATTATAATCGCAGGGACACCTCGCCCGATATATGAGGTTTCATATGACCAAAATAAACAGGTACAAAAAAACTTAAATATTATGAATTTAGATGATTTAACTCTAGGAATTATTAGAGAACAGCTGGGGCAGATTGAAAATGATATAAATGTTTTAAGAGGAGACTTAAGTGCTGTACCTGATGAGCAAATATTATTAGGATTGCCTGCGTCATATCAGAAGTCGGCCAAAATGTATTCAGCTGAAGAGGTGATAGGTAACATAGATATTCCTATATTAGTACTACAAGGTAACGAAGATTTTCAAGTAAACGCAGAAGTAGATTTTGTATTATGGCAAACTTTATTAGGCGATAGAGAAAATGCATCGTTTATATTATACGAGGGGCTTAATCACCTAATGATGCATTCAAGCGGTTTAAAGAATATAGATGAATATAAAATTAAAGGCGAGGTTAGTAAACAAGTTATAAATGATATAGCAAGTTTTATCAATGCATTGTAAATTTGATTATATTTAAAATGTTATAACTAAGACTAGTATTACAACATAAATTAGTAGTATACAACTTTTTAAGGGGGAATTTTAACTTGAAACCTATAATCGGAATACCTTTAAATGCGCAACATGTAAAAAGAAATGTAAGTTCAAAGGATATTTATTATATAAATGAAGAATATACATTAGTATTAAATAAATTAGGTGCAATGCCAATTTTGCTACCATTTACAGACGATATAAGCTTAGTTAAGGCTCAAGTAGACTTATGTGACGGGATATTATTATCTGGAGGAGACGATATAACACCATATTTATATGGTGAGGAACCTAATCCAAAACTTGGTGAGTATAACGAAGCCATAGACAGATATCAATTGAATATGACAAATGAAACTATACAGCAAAATAAACCATTGTTAGGAATATGCAGAGGCGCACAAATTATAAATATTATCTTTGGTGGAAGTGTATACACAGATATGTCATATGTGCCTGAAAAAACTTTATTGCATATGCAAACAGGTAAAAGAAGAGATGTTTGTCATACTATGGTTACAAAAAAAGGAACAAAGATGCATCAATATTTTGGAGATGAGATACTGATAAATAGCTTTCATCATCAAGCTATTTCAACTATAGGAACAGGACTTATAGTAAGTGCAACTGCTAAAGACAATATAGTAGAAGCTATTGAAAATAACGACTTAAAGTACTGTGTAGGAGTGCAGTGGCACCCTGAAATTATGGCAATATACAGTGAAAGTATGAATAATTTATTTATAGATTTCATAAATCATTGTAAAAAATAAACTTTACAAGTAACCATTTTATGGTATAATAGGAAGAAAAAAGGAGTTTGTTTAGTGAAAAAGTATTTAGATACAAGGTATTTTAAAATTGCTCTTTACTCTATTTTGGTTACTACTTGTGCTATTTTAGTCTATCGCATATCTTCTAGTACAGATAATTTTCTACCAAAGATAGTTGCTTTTATTGATAATGTTATTTCTATATTTTCATCAGTATTTGTAGGATTTATAATAGCTTATCTTATGAATCCGTCAATGAATTTTTTTGAACGACATTTATGTAATTTTTTAAATCCCACTACATCATCTATGTATAAGACGATTAGACGGATATCAATTGGAGTAGTATATTTCATTTTATTTGGCACAATTTATCTATTTATAATATTTTTGATACCGCAATTGGTGGATAACATTATGTATTTTGTAGAGAATGTGCAGGCTAATGTTAATCAAATTACAAGGTTTTTAGCAATCTCTGAAGAATATATTTCTGATTTAGAAGTTATTCCAGATGATGTGGTACAAGAAATATTTGATCTTATAGATATAAATGCTATTATAGATATTTTGATAAATTCACTTAACACTATAATATCAACATTTATAGCCAGTGCTGTAAGTATAACAGGAATAATTTTTGATGCTATTATATCATTAATTGTAGCGATTTATGTTTTAGCACAAAAAGAAACATTTGCAAATGGTTCAACTAGAATAGTATATGCAATATTTAAAAGAGAAAGAGCAGTTAAAATTTTAGCTGTTGCAAAAGAAGCTCATTTAATGATGATACGATTTTTTGTTGGAAAATCATTAGATTCATTAATCATAGGTATAATATGCTTTGTAGGGTTATGGATTATGAAAAATCCGTATGCATTATTGATTTCGCTAATAATAGGTGTGTTTAATATGATACCTTATTTTGGCCCATTTATAGGAGCTGTGCCTTCAGTTTTGATTACTATATTTGTAGGGGTTTGGGAAGCTGCTATGCTTATAATATTTATTCTGGTATTACAACAATTTGATGGGTTATATCTAGGGCCTAAAATATTAGGTGACTCCTTAGGCATTACTCCATTTTGGATAATATCTAGCGTAACAATAGGTGGAGGTATCGCCGGTGCACTGGGAATGTTTCTGGCTTGTCCCATTACGGCGGTTGCCATTTTAGTAACTAATAGGTGGATTGATAAACGGCTTGTAGCAAATGGAGTTAGTAATTTGCCTAAATTAGAAATAGATGAGATTACCCCAAGACCAACGCCACCATATAATAAGCAATAAAAAATACTAAGTCTTAAACAGTTGTCTAAGACTTAGCATTTTTAAACTAATGAGTTTAGAGCTTCTTCAATTTTTTCTTTTGGTTGAGCACCTATGATAGTACTTACTACTTCACCATCTTTAA
>MDJN01000214.1 GCA_001995005.1 Candidatus Parepulonipiscium sp. PG-Nun2H_MBin03
TATTTTATTTATTACGGCAGACCACGGCTGTGACCCTACAACAAAAGGGACTGACCACACAAGAGAGTATGTACCTATAATCGCATATAGTGAGTTATTTAAAGAAAATATAAATTTAGGTACACGTAATTCATTTGCAGATATTGGTGCAACTGTAGCAGAAATATTTAACAGTCCGAAATTAGATATAGGAATAAGTTTTTTAGATAAACTTGCAAATTAGTTATATAGGTTAAAATAGCGTGAATTAATACTAGTGTTATGTAGTATAATTATTGACAAATATATAAAAAACATTTAAAATGTACATGTTAGTACAATATGTAATAACAAATACAATTTAAAATTAAAGGAGAGATTTATTATGGAGAATCTAAAATTACAAGAAGAAAAGTTAAGATTTGATAACTTTACTAACGAAGAAGCACTAAAATTTGGAAATTTCATGGTGGAAAAAGCAAAAAAAGATGGAATATTGATTGCTGTTTCTATTCGTTTAGGAAACGGATGCATTTTATTTCAACATTGTCCAACAGGAACAGGCCTAATTCATCAAAAATGGATGAAGCGTAAATTTAATACAGTCATGACTATGAGTAAAAGTTCATTGCTAATGAAAGTTATAGGTGAAACTTATAATGAAGATGTAAAATTACATGGCCTAACAAATGAAGAATATATTTTCTGTGGGGGCGGATTCCCAATTCGTAATAAGCAAAGTGATATAGTTTTAGGAGTTATTTTAGCTTCAAATTTACCAGATGTTGAAGACCATGCGTTTATTGTAGATTGTCTTAGCGAATATTTAAATATTAGTTTATAATTATCTACTTGAACGTTAATTATATAAGATAAAAAGAGTATCATTTTTAGAAATAAATTTTGATACTCCTTTTTGTGTGTAAAGATTACTTGCTCTTTATCTCACTGCCTAAGTGAAACGAGTATTAGAGCAAGTTCTTTCAGATAAATTTTTAACAATGATTGATTTCAAAGTTTGTTATATTTTTTAAGATGGGTACTTGCTTTGTTAAGTTTTAGCATATATAATGTAAAGAAAAAGGAGAGATTGAATGATAGAAGCGATCAGAGTGACCAATAGTCATGGTATGAGTTTAGAAGTGCTGAATATTGGTGGAGCGATAACTAAAATATTGGTTCCTGATAAAAATGGTAAGGTCGAAAATATTGTTTTGGCGTACCAAGATTATAATGATTATATTATAAATAAGGCATACCTAGGTGTAATAATTGGTAGAACAGGTGGGCGTATAGGTGAAGCTAAGTTTGAATTAGATGGCACAGAGTATAGTTTGCCTAAAAATAATAATGATAATACTTTACATGGCGGAACCGGTATCCATACTAAAATATGGGAAATGAAACAAATTGATAATACTATTAAATTGACCTATTTTAGCAAAGACGGCGATGATGGATATCCTGGAAATGTAAAAATTGAAGTTAGATATACTTTAACTGATGATAATGCAATAAGTATAGATTACACAGCAACTACAGATAAAGCTACTCTACTAAATTTAACCAATCATACCTATTTTAACTTAGCAGGGGAGGCAAAAAAAGACGTACTTTCACATAGTCTTAAACTAAACAGTAACTTTATTTTAGAAATAGACAAATTTTCCATACCTACAGGTAAATTAATTAACGTAAAAGATGAACCGACATTTGATTTTACAACTAAAAAAATTATAGGAAAAGACATAAATGACCTAATACTAAGCGAAACGAGTGGATATGACCATCCATTTGTTATTGATAAGGATATGACACAGGATATGGTTGTATATAGTGATGATGTGACAAAAAGATATATGACAATGAATACTACCTATCCGAATGTAATTATATATACAGCCAATTCACCAACCCAAGAAAAATTATTAGGGGGTAGCAAATATAATGCTAGATATGGCATTTGCTTTGAGGCACAAAATCCGCCTATTGGAGCAAATGAATGTAATAAAGAAATGAGTATACTAAAACCGAATGAGGTGTATAAACAGAATACAACTTATAAATTTGGAATAATAGGTCAATAACAGAATTGCAAAATACAAAAAAGTGGTATATGATACACTAGATATAGAATGTTTTATGAGGAGGCTAATCATGACAGAACGAAAGATATCAATGGCAGTAATTAGAAGGTTACCTAGATATTACAGATATTTAGGCGAACTGCTAGATAACGGAGTAACAAAAGTGTCATCTAGTAAACTTAGTGTAAGTATGAATGTAACTGCATCACAAATTAGACAGGATTTAAATAATTTTGGTGGATTTGGCCAACAAGGTTATGGATATAACGTAGAGCATTTATATACAGAAATAGGCAAAATACTAGGGTTAAATAGAGTTTATAAAATGGTTTTAATAGGAGCTGGAAATTTAGGTCAAGCGTTAGCTAATTATCAAACATTCAATAAAAGAGGATTTGAATTGATTAGTATATTTGATTTAAATCCGAAAGTTGTAGGTTTATTTATAAATGGAATTGAAGTTTTGGATATAGATAAACTATACGACTTTTTGCAAACTAATCCTATAGATATAGCAATATTAACAATGCCACAAATAGGGGTGGAACAAATGGCAAGTAATCTAGTAAAATGGGGTGTAAAAGGAATATGGAATTTTTCACCAGTAGATTTAACTAGCTCATCAAACGTAGTAATAGAAAATGTAAACCTTTCTTATTCGCTTATGACACTTGCGTATCAAATCCATCAACATAAGTAATGGGATGTAATCCTTGAAAAAAGAAGGAGAATAGCGATGTTTAAAAAGATTATGGACACTATGGGTAAAAGAAAAGAAACTACCGATATGGTAAGTTATGCACATTTAATGAAAATGAGAGAAACATTATCTAGGCAAAATTTACCTATTGTTTCTCTTGATACTTCTTGGTATAAAATAAAAGAGATTATACAAGACAATAATTTTACAAGTCTAGAAGAAAAGATAAAAGAGGGAGTAAAAAAAAGGGGACAATTGACTTGTGACATAGAACAAACTTATAAAATGAAAAATAATTTAGTAAATAAAATATTGTTTCTTAGTCAACAAGAAGATGAGACTTCAGCTATAGAGATGGAAACAGCTAAAGAAGCATTATTACTATTAAATGAACAATTGGCACAATATGAAAAAGATATAGTAAAAACAGAAGAAGATTTAGAAATAGATAATTTTAATATTATTGAAAAAGCTGTTACAAAAAGTTACACTATGATGAATGAGTATAGAAAAAACATAGTAAGTTTAGATAAAGAAATAGATGAGTACCGAAAATTGATGTTATCTAAAACGCAGCAAAAGCAAGAGTATGAAAAAGCACAACAAGAGTTGTATGCTTATTTGCATCAAGTGGTGGGACATGAAAATGTAGATAGTTTAGATAAAGCACTAGGAGTTTAAGATGATTATCGGAGTTGGCACAGATATTATAGAAATTGAGAGAGTCAAAAAGGCGATGCAAAATACCGCCTTTTTGACTAAATTATTTACGCAAAATGAAAGAGAATACTGCAAAACAAAAGCAGAAACTGTTGCAGGCTTATTTGCAGCAAAAGAGGCAGTCAGCAAAGCCTTAGGTACAGGCTTTAGAAATATAAAAATGAAAGAAGTAGAAATAACACATACAAAAATTGGGCAACCTATAGTAAATTTATATGAAAATGCAAAAAAACAAGCAGATAGTTTAAATATAGATAATATAAATATTAGTATATCTCATTGCAAAACTTATGCTATAGCTTATGTTATTGTGGAAAAATGTGATTAGTTGGTGAAATGTTTCATAATAAATATAAGGTACTAATATATTTAAATATAGTGATATAGATAAAGGGAGGAGAAAATGATTTTCCTAAGCCCACGAGTAATAGCAGAAGTTGATCTTAATGCTATAAGACATAATTATAAGCAAATTAGAAAAAATTTACCTAGAGACGTTGAGATAATGGGAGTGGTGAAAGCTGATGGATACGGCCATGGTGCAATAGAAGTTGCAAAAATTTTGCAAAGAGAAGGTGTTAATAGATTTGCTGTAGCCATTGCTAAAGAAGCCGAAGAACTTAGAGTTTCAGGTATAAAATCACCTATATTAGTTTTAGGATATACCCCGGTTGCGGACATTGAGATGCTTATAGTAAATGATTTGACACAGACTATTTTTTCATATGAAATGGCAGAATATATATCAAAAGCAGCCAGTAAATTTAATAAAACTATAAATGTCCATATTAAAATAGATACAGGAATGGGTAGAATAGGGTTTTTACCAAATACAAATAGTATAAATGAAATCATAAAGATTATGCAATTGCCTAATATTAATTTAGAAGGATTATTTACTCATTTTGCAACTGCAGACGATGAGGACACATCTTATACAAAAGAGCAATGGAGCATATTTAAAGGATTTATAAATGAGTTAAAGGATTTTAAAATAGAAATACCATTGCTTCATGCCTCAAATAGTGGTGCAATTATAGCTCATAGTTATGCCAATTTAGATATAGTACGTCCAGGAATATTACTTTATGGACATTACCCTTCAAAATTTTTGCAAAATAAACAAGTAAATGTTATTCCTGCTATGACATTAAAAACTCAAATTGTCCATATCAAAAACTTACCCCCAGATAGATATATCAGCTATGGGAAAAAATTTAAAACTACTGAGGTTACTAAAATAGCAACAATACCAATAGGATATGCTGATGGATATCCTAGAAAATTATCAAATAAAGCACATGTATTAATAAATGGAGAATTTGCAAAAATTGTAGGTACAATTTGTATGGACCAATTTATGGTAGATATAACCAATATTGCAGCCGAAGTTGGTGATGAGGTCATTTTATTTGGAAAACAAGCAGATAAGCAAATCTTTATAGAAGAACTAGCAGAAATAGCAGATACCATAAGTTACGAACTTATTTGTATGATAGGGAAACGTGTACCGAGACGGTATATAAAATAAAAAG
>MDJN01000215.1 GCA_001995005.1 Candidatus Parepulonipiscium sp. PG-Nun2H_MBin03
TTGCTATTACTTCCGTTTTTTTTTGGAGAAAGAGTTTATGGGGCATTAAATTGGGTAAGTATAGGAGTAATTTCGTTTCAGCCATCTGAAATTACAAAAATATTTTATATAATAATAGGAGCGTATTTCTTAAGTCAAACGGGTAATGTGCATATAATAAAATTTATGATACTAACAATAGCAATATTTATCATTTTAATGGCACAGCGAGATTTAGGTACGGCACTGCTATATAGTTGTACATTTATGGCATTAGTATATATAAAAACTTCTAATATTTTATACCCTATCATAGGAGGAATAGTAGGAATTATTGGGGTGGCGATATTAGCACTAATATTTAGTCATATTCAACTACGAATTGATGTATGGTTAAATCCATTTGATGATATTTTTGGAAGTGGGTATCAACTAATTCAAGGATTATTTGCTATGGGGACATGGGGAGTGATGGGAAGTGGATTAACACTAGGATTTCCGGATATGATACCACTTGTAACGACAGATTTTATATTTGCAGCAATTGTAGAGGAATTGGGTGTTATAGTTGGAGTTTGCGTAATATTTAGTTATCTGATGTTAGGAGTAATAGCAGTTGAGATTTCTACTAATACTGTATCATTATTTCTAAAATATATAGTAATAGGATATACTACGTTTATAGTAGTTCAAACATTTATAATATTAGCAGGAGTTATGCAACTAATTCCTCTTACCGGCGTAACACTGCCTTTTGTAAGCTATGGAGGCTCTTCATTATTAAGTTGCATAGTAATGATAGTAACAGTATTATCTATACCACGTATAAAAATAAACGAAGGAACGAAACACAGTGAATAACAAATCCTTAATAAAATTATCTATATTTCTTGCAACTATTTTAGTAGCATGTATGGTTCGGCTAATATATATTTCGCAATCAAGTACATTAAGTGTTCACTACGCAAATGTACGCTTAGCCAAATTAGAAGATCAAGTGCAAAGAGGAAATTTTTATGATACTTCTGGACTTGCTTTGACTCAAAATATTGAGGATACTAGGCACTATTTATACGATGGGAGATATGCTCATTCTGTAGGATATGTACAATTTGGAGAATATGGGCTTGAAAAAGAGCTGAGTAAGCATCTGTTATCTCCTACGTATAATCTTGTTGAAATTGCTAAGTCTTTATTTACAGGGAGCCAGTTTACAGGAAGAGATGTATTTTTAAATATAGACGATACTTTACAACAAGTATGCGAACAAGTATTAGCTGATAGTAAAGGTGCCATAATTTTAATAGAGTCGGACACCGGAAAAATAAGATGTATGTATTCTTCGCCTAGCTTCAACCCAAATATGCAGTTAGACGATTGGCAAAATTTATTATCAGATACTGCCAATGCTCCTTTAGTAAATAGAGTAACTCAAGGAGTGTATCCTCCAGGTTCAACGTTTAAAATAATATCAAGTATTGCTCTAAT
This sequence comes from Candidatus Parepulonipiscium sp. PG-Nun2H_MBin03, assembly GCA_001995005.1. GTDB lineage: Bacteria > Bacillota > Clostridia > Lachnospirales > Cellulosilyticaceae > Epulonipiscioides. Next base: position 1,468 of record MDJN01000215.1, read on the forward strand.
GAATAAGATGCCGGATGAATTTAGCCAACTAGAATATAACTGTACAGGTGAAATTTTAGTTGATAATCAATATACAATTAGTTGTTACAACAATGTATCTCATGGAAAGGTAAATTTAGAGAGTGCTTTTAAGCATTCATGTAATACTTATTTTGTAAATTTGGCAAACTATATTTCGTACGAAGAATTAGCAAATACTGCAGAGCAATTATTGTTTAACCAGGCATTACCTACAAGTACTTTAGTAGCGACAAGTATATTTAATAGATCAGATGAAGATGTGTTTAGTAACGCTTTAAGCTATATAGGACAAGGTAAAACGCTTGTAACACCATTTCATTTAGCGATGCTATCGTCAGCTATAGCAAATGACGGAATTTTAATGCAGCCTTACTTAACAGCTTCTATAGAAGGGTCACGAATTAAAAACTTGCCAGTATATTATGGGGAATTGATGACCGAAGAGATGGCAATGACTGTAGCCAATATGATGCGAGAAACTGTAAAAACTGGTACTGGTGCTGCCCTAAATTCATTAGATGGTGACATAGGCATAAAAACAGGTACTGCAGAAAATGAAACTGATAAGGCACATTCTTGGGTAACTGGATTTATGAAACAAGATGCATCTTCACTTGCGTTTACCATTTTATTAGAAAATCAAGAAGGTATGGCTATAGAAGCAACCAAACAAATTTTACAAGCATATTTAGAAAATAATAGGAATTACTAATAATAGTTGTAAAAATAGGAAAAAAAGCTTATAATATACTTAAATAATAAAGGAGCAATTTGTTATACAGCTAATTCAGTAGCTAGAAGCTTTTGCCCAATAGCTCATACTTTAAAGGAAGACAGGTGATAATATGATAGAAACTGTCAGTTGTGGAGGTATAGTTATCCATAAAGGAAAATTATTAGTACTCTATAAAGATTATAAAAATAAGTATGTAGGATGGGTTCTTCCAAAAGGCACCGTTGAACCAGAAGAAACGCACCAGGTGACGGCTGTTCGAGAAGTTAAAGAAGAATCTGGAGTAAATGCGAGCATAGTTAGATATGTTGGTACAAGTCAGTACACTTTTCAAGGTAAGGACGATACTATAAATAAAAGTGTGCATTGGTATCTAATGAAAACAAATGGTTTTTACACTAAACCACAACGAGAGGAGTATTTTTTAGATGCAGGATTTTATAAGTATCATGAGGCATATCACTTATTAAAATTTTCGGATGAAAGATACGTCTTAAAAAAAGCATATAACGCATATTTAGAACTTAGAAAAAATAATCAATGGTTTAGCAAAGAGGAAGGCAACTACTACTATAGACATAAATAACCACCTACAGGTGGTTTCAGTTTGTTGACAAATAGTTATTTATTAGAGTTATCCTTATAATCGGGGTGGAGGGGTGAAATCCCTCCAAGGGACTTCGTCTCTTGACACTGC
>MDJN01000216.1 GCA_001995005.1 Candidatus Parepulonipiscium sp. PG-Nun2H_MBin03
GGATTTAATTTCATATTTTTTATGAGTCAAATTAGAAAAAAATAAAGAGCAGCGCCCATTGATGATTGATAAAGTGAGTAAGAAAAAACCATTTTCGACAAACAAGCCGAGCTTGCTTAAAATAGTCATCATCAAAATTACGCCAAAGAATTAAGGATACCTTATATGTTCGATCCAAAAATATTGGAACAAGTTGCCAAACAAATCCACAGTGCAATGCCAAAACCTGTTAAAGATCTCGGTCATGATGTCGAGCAAAAAGTGCGCGAAGTCATACAAGCGCAATTGACAAAGTTAGATATCATTAGCCGTGAAGAGTTTGACATTCAAACACAAGTTTTACTGAGAACGCGCCAAAAATTGACTGAAATGGAGCAAAAACTGGCGGAGTTGGAAAAGCAATTGGCACCGAAAAGTGCAGAAGTAGAAGCAAAACCAGAAGCTAAACCAGAAAAAAAGAAAGACTGCAAAAAAGATGATGCCCAAAAAGAAGATGGCGCAACCTCCGATAAAGGCGAAGGTGCCGAAACCGCCTTTACAATAGATAATTTTAAAATTATTCAACAAGCTCTTATAACTTTAGGAATACCTCAAGATGAGTTAGAAGCTCAAATTAAAGAAGGTAAAAAGCTTGTTGAAGTTTTAGAAACTGCAGATATTCCAATTAAGAAATTTAAAAAACAACTTTATAAAGAGTACACTAAAGCTATAAAAGAAGGCACAAAAGAAGGTAAATTAACAAAAGAAGAGGCTAAAACTCTTAAAAAAGCAATCAAAGAAAAAGTTGATTCTTGGATGAGTGAAACTAACTAAATATATCCTAAAATAGCTTCTATGAGGCTTGTTTCCAATACTTTCTAAAAAATAATACATGTTATAAATACAATTTCTATTGACTAAATGAGATTATTGTATTATAATAATTCATAGTGCTTTAAAACATTCTCCGTACTATGCACAAAGCACAAAGATGAGGCCGGAGGGAGTGAATTAAATGTCAGAGGTTACTGTTCGCGAAAATGAATCTTTAGATAGTGCTCTTCGCCGTTTCAAAAGAAACTGTGCAAAGGCTGGTATCATGCAAGAAATTCGCAAAAGAGAACACTATGAAAAACCAAGCGTAAAGCGTAAGAAAAAATCAGAAGCTGCACGTAAAAAAAATAGACAATACTAGTAATTTCTATTTTCAAGGTATACAAAGAAGAAGTCCTATATCATTTTGATGTAAGACTTCTTTTTTTAGTATATAACAACAATGATATGAATAGATATAGGTAGTAGTTAGTTTAAAATTGAATACATGTCCTTTTATAAGCATAATATGTATAGAAAGGGGAATTTTAATTATGAAGAAAAGGCTATCGGAAAGAAAAACTACAATTAGACAACTTATACGTGAAATAGATGTAGTGGGAGAAGCTATGATGGGCCTACCTTTTATAACTATGACAGGTAATAATAGTGTAAGTGTAGAAAATTTTTTGAGTATAGCAGAAGTTGGTCCAGAAAGTTTTAGATTGAAAACTAAAAGTGGAGAGATAATAGTATTAGGAAATGATTTAATAGCACGAAGTATGACAAAAGAAGAAATTGTTATTAAAGGTAAAATTAAAGGAATAAGTTTTAATTAAGGAGGAGATAAGTTTGTTTGTATACTTATGGAATTATTTTAAAGGTTATGTTATAGTAGAGATAACAGGCCTTAAGATGGAAAAATTTCTAAACGGTGCTCTTAGGGACGGAAATTATTTTTGGGATGTACGATATGTTGGTGATAAAGTTATATTAAAGACGACTATAGATGGATTTAAGCATTTAAAACCTATTGCATATAGGTCAAAGTGTAGAGTAAGAATAGTAGAAAAGCATGGCTTGCCTTTTATTAGCTTTAAATATAGGAAAAGAAGGATTTTTGCAGCAGGAAGTTTGTTGTTTGTCGGATTATTTTGGATGTTGACTTCATTTGTTTGGTTAGTAGAAATTGACGGAAACAATTTATTACAAGAAACTGACATTATAGATACATTAAAAGAAGGTGGATATACTACAGGTAAATTAAAAAGTAAACTAGATTTACGAGAGGCAGAACAATATTTGATTAATCAACATAATGAAATTTTATGGGCAGGTATCAGCTTTATAGGTACAAAATTAAATGTACAAATTACAGAAGCTGTGCAAAAACCAATTATGCATAATGAAACTGACCCAACAAATATAGTTGCAACAAGAGATGGAATTATTACATATATTGCCACAAGTTCAGGAATGCCACAAGTTAAAAAGGGGGATACTGTAAAAAAAGGCGACATATTGGTGAGTGGTGCTGTACCGCTAGAAAGTGAGGTATTGACTGGGACAAACTATGTTAACGCAGACGCAACAATTTTAGCCAGAACTCTTTATTCGCTAGAGGCACAGCAACTACTAGAAAAAGAAACAAAATATTATATACCAGATATCTCGACAACATATAGCATTAAGATATTTGATACACAATTTGACATATTCAAAAAGGACCTAGGCGACGTAGCACATGATACTCTGGTTACTATAAACCAATTAAAGTTAACGAGTATGTTTCCGATGCCATTTTATTTTATTAAGACAGAGCAAGTTCCATTTACAATGGAGGCTATTGTACAAGAGCAAACCTTGGTAGAAGACAAGCTAGAAGGAGCGTTAAATGATGCTTTATTAGAAAAGATAGGAAATACAGGTAAAATAGTAAAAAAGGAAATAACATATGAAGTAGTTGATGGAATAGTAATAGGTAGATTATACGCATTAGTAGAAGAGGATATAAGCGTAGAATCACCCATTACACAAGACGAGATGTTAAACCAAACTGGAGGAGATGTAAATGTCAGCAATTGAGAAGAAAATTCATATACCAACAGAAGCGTTGGCAAGTATTTGTGGCACAATGGATTCTAATATAGGAAAAATTGAGAAAGAACTGGATGTTACATTTGTGCTAAGGGGAGAAAATGTAAAATTACTAGGCGAGCAAAGTAATGTAAAACTTGCAAGCTTAGTAATAAAAGAGCTAGTAAACTTTGCACTAAAAGGAGATGCAATAGATGCACAACTAGTTGAATATACGCTTAATGCAGTAACAAAAAATAGATCTGAAGATTTAAGCCAAGTAAATCAAGATAGAGTAACACTAACATATCAGGGGAAGCCGATAAAAGCAAAAACACGTGGTCAGCAAAAATATGTTGAGCTAATTAGAAAACATATGGTTGTATTTGGGATGGGACCTGCGGGGACGGGTAAGACATATTTAGCAATGGCGATGGCCGTAGATGCTTTTAGAAGAGGAGAAGTAAATAAAATAATATTAACAAGACCAGCAATTGAGGCAGGCGAAAAATTAGGATTTTTGCCAGGGGATTTGCAAAGCAAGGTAGACCCATATCTTAGACCTTTATATGACGCACTGTTTGAAATTATGGGTCCAGAGAACTTTGATAAAAATATGGATAAAGGTTTAATTGAAGTGGCTCCTCTAGCATATATGAGAGGGCGTACACTAAATAATGCTTTTATAGTGCTAGATGAAGCACAAAATACTACTCCTCAACAGATGAAAATGTTTTTAACAAGACTAGGATTTAATTCAAAGGCAGTCATAAACGGTGACATGACACAAGTGGATTTACCATCAGATAAAAAAAGTGGGCTATTTGAAGCGTATAAAGTACTAAGCGGTGTTAATGGAGTGGGCATGTGTCATTTAGATAGAGATGACATTGTACGTCATCCATTGGTACAAAAAATAGTAGACGCATACGAAGTCTACCAAAATGGGCCTAAAAAATAGTTTAGGGAGGAAACAAATGAAAAAGGAAAGCCATGCAATAACTTTAGCGGTTATAATATTGTTAAGTTTTGTTACTATAATGTCAGGAAATTTATTTGATAAAAAGCTAGAATTAGAAGTAAACGACATTGTACCTATGGATTATTTTGCTCCATTTGACATAGAAAATACAATTGCTACAGAACAAAAGAAAAAGCTTGCTGCAGATTCAGTTGAGAATGTATATCTACAAAATGTAGAAGTTGTAAATGATATTATAGCAAATACTAATCTATTGTTTTTTTATACGCAGGAATTGATAGATATAAAAAATAATAAGATTTCTCTTTCGTATGACACCCAGCAACATTTAGGAATTGAATATAATAAAGATAATATAAACTATTCACAAATATTACAACAAAAAGTTCAGTTGGCTTTGCTCACAACTCAATATGATTTGTTACTAAACACAACTATAGCTACATTAGATGAAATACAAGAGAGAATAATTGTATTGCTAAACGAAATATATACCAATCAATTACATGAAGCAGATATAGAACGCTTAGATATAGGTAAGATGGTAGTTGAGATAGGAATATCACCAATTTATCAAGTATTGGTTGAAGATATAATTGAGTTACAACTAATAACGAATTTGATATTAGATGAAGAAGCAACCGAAGACTTAAAGCAAATTGCCATATCAGACGTAACCCCAGTTATGGTGGTTGAAGGCGAAAAAATAATAGGAAAAGGAAGCCGTATAACAGAAGAAGCGTATGCATTACTGGAAAAAAGCGGCGTGATTGATACTGGAGAGATAAATAATTTTCTGCCGTATGCTGGAGTGATACTAGGTATAATAATAATCTATTTTTTCGTTAAATTATATTTGCATGCTATGGATAAGGCGCATTTTTTACAATCTAATGCAAAAAATCTACTTGCTATAGTGTATATTATTACGCTATTTATGGCAAGACTTATGGTAGATTTAGATTATATATTTTTGCCATTTGCTATAGGAACTATGATAATAACATTGCTAATAAATATAGAAGTAGCCATTATTTTTCATGTAGTTATCGTTTTGGTGGCAACTCTGATTTGCGGGTTCAATATATCCGCAATCTTATATCATTTGATAACGGGAATTATGAGTATATTTATAATAGTGCATATGATAGAACGAAAAGATATGATAAGAGTAGCAGCAATATTAGGGATTGTACATTTAATTGTATATAGTTCATTAATCTTAACTATGAGTATACCAATGACATTAACAATATTTTATAATTTATTATATGCCTTAGGAATAGGCGTATTTTCTGTTATAGTAGCGGGAGGAAGTTTACCACTATGGGAAAGTTCGCTAGGCTTTGTAACTAGGTTTGGGCTGTTGGAGCTGATTAATCCAAATCAGCCCCTATTGAAAAGGCTATTATTAGAAGCGACAGGAACGTATCACCATAGTTTACTAGTAGCAAACCTTGCGGAAACTGCAGCAGACGAAATTGGTGCAAATGCTCTTTTAGCACGTGTAGGCGGATATTACCATGACATAGGTAAATTAACTTGTGGAAACTACTTTAAAGAAAATCAAGGAACCATAAACCCACATGATATGTTGGAGCCCCGATCTAGTGCGAATATAATAATCTCTCATGTAACGAGTGGAATGGAGCTTGCAACAAAATATGATTTGCCTGCTTGCATAACAGATATGATAATACAACACCATGGTACAGGTGTTATGCAATATTTTTATATAAAAGCCCAAAATGCAGGGGATGATAGCGTAAAGCAGAGTGATTTTCAATACCCAGGTCCAAAACCTCAAACGAGAGAAGCGGCTCTAATAATGCTTGCAGATGTTTTAGAAGCTACTACTAGGTCGATGCAGCATAAATTTAATGAGAATTTCACCTTAGAAGATTTGGTAAGAAAGATGGTTAAACAAAAATTAGATGAGGGTGAACTTAGTGAATGTAATCTATATATTTCTGATATAGAAAAAGTTATCCAAAGCTTTACAAGAACTCTACACGCTATGTATCACCAACGTATAGAATACCCAGAGAAAAAGGAAGGGAAAAAGTAGTGTTAGTTGATATTTATGACGAACATGGTTTACTAGATGATATAACGATACAAAAGGTAAAACAAGTAATAGAAGAATGTTTATCTTATGAGCAAGTACAACAAGAAGTTGAGGTTAGTCTTAATATAGTAGACAGTATGTACATTAGAAAAATAAATAAAGAGTATAGGCAAACTGATAAAGCAACGGATGTCTTATCTTTTCCGCAATTTAATAGTAAAGAAGATTTTAATCAAGGGAGTGTTATACTAGGTGACATAGTATTGGCACATGAAATAGTGAGAGAGCAGGCAAAAGAGTATAATCACAGCTTGTTAAGAGAAGTGTGCTTCTTAGTTGCCCATGGTATGTTTCACTTACTGGGGTATGACCATATGAATAGCATAGAGGAGCAGGCAATGCAGGATAAGCAAGATTATGTATTAAACAAGCTAGATATTAGGAGATAAAAATGAAAAAAGAGTTTAAATCGGGATTTATTTCGATAGTAGGTAGAGCAAACGTAGGAAAATCTACTTTGATGAATAGATTGATAGGCGAAAAAATTGCTATAATGTCAAATAAACCACAAACGACAAGGAATAAAGTTCAAACAATACTTACAACTGATGATTTTCAGGCAATATTTATAGATACACCAGGAATTCATATACCTAAGAATAAATTAGGTGAAATTATGGTAAAGTCTGCTAATTCTACTCTAAATGAGGTAGATATAGTTCTTTTTGTAGTGGAGCCTAATACACATATTGGTAAATTAGACTTAGAAATTATACAAAAGCTTAAAACATTAAATACTACAATATTTTTATGTATTAATAAAATAGATTCCGTAAATAAAGAAGCTCAATTAGAGAGCATAAATTGTTATAAAGATGCTATGGATTTTGCAGAAGTTATACCAGTTTCAGCATTTGAAGGAACGAATATAGATAAATTGATGCAATGTATCAATAATTATTTGCCAGAAGGCCCAAAATTCTTCCCAGAAGATATGATCACCGATCAACCAGAGCGTCAAATAGTTTCTGAATTAATTAGAGAAAAATCTTTGCATCTACTAGATAAAGAAATTCCGCATGGAATTACAATTGAAATAAATACTATGAAAAAACGTGACAATAGTGATATTGTAGATATTGAAGCTACAATAATTTGCGAAAGAGACTCTCATAAGCGAATTATAATAGGAAAAAATGGCCAGATGATAAAAAGCATTGGAACAAATGCACGTAGAGATATAGAAAGGCTATTAGGCTCAAAAATATATCTGAATTTATGGGTAAAAATAAAGAAAAAGTGGAGAGACAGCGATTTCTTGTTAAAAAATTATGGTTACAACCAAATAGATTAAAAATTATAACTTTGCTTACTTAGCTTTGGTAATATTTGCTTAGTATTTTATAAGAATAAATTACAAATACTATATTAACACCAATTGTGTCAACCAAAGTAAGGGGGCAATTTTATGAACAAATTTTGGAGAGATTTTGAGACTACTGGTAGCGTAGAGAATTATTTGTCATATAAGGCAAGCGAAGAAGAGAGCACCGGTACAGAAGATAGGACACAGGAAGAATGAAGTTAAATTTAAAAGGGCTTATTATAAAAGAATATATAGTAGGTGAGAGTGATAAGTACATCACTCTCTTTAGTGAATCTAGAGGACTTTTACAAGTATCTGCCAAAAACGCAAAAAAATATAATACAGCTCTGGCAGCAGGCACCCAAATGTTTGTATATGGTAATTTTTCGCTCAATAAAACTCGTAATACATACAAAATAATAGATGTTGAAATCTTAAATATGTTTCATAAGCTAAGAGAAGATATAGTAAGTTTAGCATATGCAAGCTACATTATGGAATTTATACAAGAAGTTGCAAAAGAACAAGTAAGAGATAGAGAATTATTTAGACTTACTTTATATACATTACACGAATTTACAAAAGCTAAATTACCAAAGAGCATGGTTAAATGTGTGTTTGAACTAGTAGCATTAAAATACTTAGGGCTTATGCCAAATTTAGAATATTGTGTAGAATGCAATAAACCAGTGGATAATAAATATAATTTTAGTATTGAGAGTGGTGGATATGTATGTGAGAATTGCAAACAAGTATATATTAAAATTAGTGAGGATACTTTTATTGCAATGAAATATATGTTACAATCTCCTTTAAATAAATTATTTCACTTTAAAGCAAGTGATAAGGTAATCCGAGAATTTAATAAAGTCATAGAACAATATACTATATATTATATTGAAAAAAAATTTACTACTGCTAATTTTATAAAAGAGCTAGAGAATATTTAGTGGTTATTTTTAACGACGAAGGGACAGAACATTAATGATTAAACAACGCTTAGAAGAGTTAAGATTACTTATGCAACAAAGAGGGATAGACGTGTATTATATTCCATCAGCCGACTTTCATAATAGTGAAGAAGTGGGAGAACATTTTAGAGCACGTGAGTATATGTCAGGATTTACTGGTTCATCAGGCTGCCTTATTGTAACTGCTACCGAAGCAGTATTATATACGGACGGCAGATACTTTATTCAAGCAGAAAAACAACTAGCTAATACTGAGATTAAGTTATATAAAATGGGTGTACCGGATGTTCCAAAAAAATATGATTATGTAAGAGATGTTATACCAGAAGGCGGAAAATTGGGCTTTGATGGAAGAGTAGTGGATGTAAAAGCAGGGGTTAAATTTCAACAAAAGATAAGCACAAAAAATGCGACCATTGTCTATAATGAAGATTTAGTAGGATTGGTATGGAAAAATAGGCCAAACATAGCTTTTAGTAAAGCTTTTATCTTAGATGAAAAATATACTGGAGAAAGTCTTGGAGATAAACTAAATAGGGTAAGAGATGAGATGACTAAAATGAATGTTAAAGTTCATGTCATAAATACATTAGACGACATAGCATGGCTTTATAACATACGTGGTAATGATATACCGCATTTCCCTGTGATTTTAGCTTATACAATAGTAACATTAGACTCAGCAGTTATTTTTGTGGATGAAAACAAGCTAACCGATGAAATAAAGGAATTATTTGTTCAAAATAAAATAAATATTTTACCATATAATGATATTTATGAATATGTAAAAAAAATAGCAGAACCTGTATTAATAGATATAGAAAAATTAAACTATTGTTTGTATGCTAATTTAAATGCTACAAAAATAGAAGCAGATAACCCAACTATGTTATTTAAGGCTATTAAAAATGATACAGAAATAGAGAACGTAAGAAATTGTCATATTAGAGACGGCGTGGCATGTACTAAATTTATGTACTGGTTAAAGCATAACAAAGATATAACTGAAATAGATGCACAGAAAAAAATGACGGAACTGCGAAGGGAACAAGAGCTATATATAGAAGATAGCTTTACGACTATTTCGGCTTTTAAAGAAAATGCAGCCATCATGCATTATAGTGTAACCGAAGAAAGCAATGTTAAACTAAGTGATGCTGGGCTATACCTTATCGACTCTGGAGGACAATATTTTGATGGTACTACAGATATTACAAGGACGATTGCAATATCAGAAATTGACAGTACATTAAAATTACATTATACTGCTGTACTTAGAGGAATGATTAATCTAAGTTGTGCTAAATTTTTAGAAGGGGTGACGGGTAGAAATTTAGATATTTTAGCAAGAGGGCCTGTTTGGGATTTAGATATAGACTATCGTTCTGGTACAGGACATGGTATAGGATTTGTGCTAAATGTACATGAAGGACCTAATGGTATTAGATGGCGAGTTGTCCCAGAACGTAGGGATAGTTGTATATTAAAAGCAGGTATGATAACTACCAATGAACCAGGAATATATATCGAAAATTCTCATGGAATACGCATCGAGAATGAATTATTAATACAAGAACATGCGGTAAATGAATATGGAAAATTTCTAAAGTTTGAAACCATTACGTTAGCGCCCATAGACATTGACGCTATAGAGCCGACTTTAATGAACCAAAAAGAAAAAGACTGGCTAAATGAGTATCATAAATTAGTATATGAAAAAATTTCGCCTTATTTAGAAGAAAAAGAAAAGTCTTGGTTGAAAATTTATACACGTGATATTTAAGGGGAGAGTGTAATGTGCTATTCACAAGAGAAGGAATAAAAATAGTTGCAATGGTATGTATGCTAATAGACCATGTTGGCCTCACAGGATTGGCGGGAGAACATTGGCTAGTTTGTCGTATGTTAGGTAGAATAGCTTTTCCAATATTTTCATATCAGCTAGCAAGTGGATATATTTACACTTCAAATAAACAACAGTATATTAAAACCATTGCTATATTTGCTGTCATAAGTGAAATACCATACAACTTATTTTTTGGTGGTATAATTAATCCGTTTTATCAAAGCATTATGTTAACGCTATTAATATCAATCATTGGTATTTCTATTATTGATAAGTGGTGCAATTTTAATGCACATTTGCTTAAATCTACAATAATTATGCTATTGGTTTTGATGATTTTTGGTACGCTAGGAACATTGACTTTTGTAGACTACGGTCAAATGGGCGTAATAAGCACAATTTTATTATATGTAGGTATGCAACAACCAAATAAATATATTAAAAGCACAATAATTTTTGCAATAATTTGCTGGGCAAATTTATCTATAGGTGGCCTTCAAATTATCATCCTTAATAGAGAAGTAGCATTACAATCATTTGCGGTATTATCCTTACTTTTTATTATCCCATATATCTTGCAAGGAGAACAAAAGATTTTACAAGGTAATAAGGCGAAAGTTTTTAAATATGTAAGTTACTGGTTTTACCCAGTACATTTATTAATCTTATCAATGATAACATGAAGAAAAAGGGAGGTCTTATTTGATCTCCCTTTTAACGTTTATCTGAAAGAACTTGCTCTGATACTCCCGCCTCTTAGGCGGTGAGATAAAGAGCAAGTAATCTTTTCAGATTAAGGCAACTAACATTCAG
>MDJN01000217.1 GCA_001995005.1 Candidatus Parepulonipiscium sp. PG-Nun2H_MBin03
TTGTACCACCACGCCTCCACTTTCAATCAAGTCCACTTGACGCTTAAATTCATATTCAATCGCTTTATTAATAAAAGCAAAAGAATTAAGGTTTTTCATTTCTGTACGAGTCCCAAATTTCTCCTCGCCTTTTTTTCTAACAGATAAATTTACATCGCATCTTAATGATCCCTCATTCATCTTACAATCCGAAATACCAGTGTATAAAATAATTGCACGCAATTTCTTAAAGTATGCTATTGCTTCTGCCGCACTTCTTATATCTGGCTCAGATACAATCTCAATTAACGGAACTCCACATCTATTACTATCTATAAGCGTCCCCTTATCTTTATCATGAACTAATTTCCCAGCATCTTCTTCTATATGAATACGGGTTATTCCTATTTTTTTAGTACCATCTTCTGTTTCTATCTCCAAAAAACCTTCTTCGCATAATGGCATATCAAACTGTGATATTTGGTATGCTTTTGGCAAGTCAGGGTAAAAATAATTTTTTCTGTCTTGCTTTGAAAATTCACGTATGCGACAATTTGTAGCCACGCCTGCTTTTATAGCATATTCAACAACCTTTTCATTCAGTACAGGTAAAGTCCCTGGCATTCCCATACACACTGGGCACACTTGGGTATTTGGTTTGGCTCCAAAATTCGTCTTGCACCCACAAAATATTTTGGTTTCTGTATTTAATTCACAGTGCACCTCAAGCCCTATTACCATTTCATACATAGCTTTTTGCCTCCCTCTCATACGCATTCGCAATCTGATATAACAGTTTTTCGCTAAACATATCTCCTATTAACTGCATTCCTATCGGCAACCCTAACGAATCTTCTCCACAAGGTATGCTTATCGCTGGTACTCCTGCAATATTTATAGGCACTGAGTATATATCACCCATATACATTTCCACTGGATTATTAGATTTTTGCCCAATTTTATATGCCGTGGTTGGTGCAACTGGTGAAATTATTGCATGTGCATCTTTAAAAATTGCTTTAAATTCCATCTTTATAAGCTCTCTAACTTCTACCGCCTTTTTATAATACGCATCATAATATCCTGCACTTAAAGCAAATGCACCCAGCATAATACGGCGTTTCACTTCATCTCCAAATCCTTCACTACGTGATTTTTTATATAATTCTTCTATATTTTCATACTCGCTTGTTCTGTAGCCATATCGTATTCCATCAAAACGAGATAAGTTCGACGACGCTTCTGCACCAGAGATTACATAATAAGCTGGTAATGCTAATTTTAAAGAAGGTAAAGATACTTCTTTTATAGTCGCTCCTTGCTTCTCATATACTTTTGTCGCATTCATTATGGCTGTTTTTACTTCATCTGAAATACCATCTCCAAAATATTCTTTTGGCACAGCAATAGTTATTCCTGTCACACCTTTTTCTAAATCTGTGGTAAAATCATCGTATACACGCTCAATTGAAGTACTATCATTTTTATCTTTTCCAACTATGGCATTTAATATAATTGCTGAGTCTCTTACTGTTTTTGTAATAGGGCCTATTTGGTCAAATGATGACGCAAATGCCACCAGACCATTTCTAGATACAGTGCCATAAGTCGGCTTCATTCCAACTACGCCACAAAATGATGCTGGTTGCCTTATAGACCCACCCGTATCACTTCCTAGTGCAAAAACAACCTCTTCTGCAGCAACGGCTGCGGCTGCCCCACCCGAGCTGCCCCCTGGTACGTATTCTAAATTTCTCGGGTTTCTTACAATTTTAAAATATGAATTTTCATTTGAAGAACCCATCCCAAACTCATCCATATTTAATTTACCTAACATTACTATATGATTATCATTAAGCTTATTCATTACAAACGCATCATATGGAGGTATAAAATCCTCTAGCATTTTAGAAGCACAAGTCGTATTTATCCCTTTTGTACATATATTATCTTTAATTGCACAGGGTATACCCGTAAGCGGGGTAATCTCTTCTTTTGCAATCAGTGCATCCGCCTTTTTCGCTTGATCTAATGCTTGTTCTTTTGTAATAGATAAAAACGCTCCTATTTGCCCATCTTTTTTATCTATAGTACATAAATATTCCTGCGTAACTTCAACCGCAGACACTTCCTTCTTTCTTAACATTTCTTGTAATTTTGCTATAGTATACATTTGTTCCCTCCTATTCAATTACTTTTTTTACTAATATAAAACCATCTTCAGTCGTTTTAGCATTTTCTAACATTTCAGCTTGTCTATTTTGATTGCTAACAACATCTTGCCTAAATATATTCGTTTGTTCTTGCACTGTTGCATCAATCCCTGTTGTATCAACTTTGCTTAGTTCATTGGCAAATTCTATTATGGCACTTAATTCTTGCTTTATCTTATCTTTTTCGTCTTCTTTCATGCTAAGCATGGCTAAAGAAGCTACTTTATCCACATCAATATCTAATGTTTTAGATATACTTGTATATTCTTTTGTTCTGCCTAGATTTAATATTTCCAATTGGCTGTCATCTACGAAGCTTGGTGCATTAGTCATAATACAAGAAGCGTCTTTGGTCTTTGGAAATGCAATAACATCTCTTAGGGAATTTGCTCCTAGTAATAGCATTACAAGCCTATCCAATCCAAATGCAAACCCAGCGTGTGGCGGTGTCCCATACTTAAAGGCGTTTACCATAAACCCAAACTTATCTTGTACTTCTGCGTCAGACAATCCTAATGCCTTAAACATCAATTCTTGAACTTGCGAGTCATGTATCCTAACGCTGCCGCTTCCTAGTTCCACCCCATTTAAAACTACGTCATACGCAAGTGCTCTTACATTTCCCTTATCAGTCAGTAATTTTTCTATATCCTCTTTGTGCGGCATTGTAAACGGGTGATGAGTCGATATAAATCTATTATCCTCTTCTGAATATTCAAATTGTGGAAAATCAGTTACAAATAAAATTTTATATTCATCTTTTTTGCGTAATTGCAGTATATCTGCTATTTCTAGTCGCAGTGTACCTAGTGTTTTTCTAACAGTATTTAATGTGTCTGCACAAAATAGTATAAAGTCTCCATTGTTAGCACCAGTAGTAGCTATAATATTTGCTATGTCTTTATCACTAAAATATTTTGTTAGAATAGAATAAATTTCCCCATCTGGTCTAATAGCAATCCAAGCCATTCCTTTTGCTCCACAAGTTACCGCTGTTTTTGTAAGTTCATCTATTGTACTCCGGCTAAAACTTGCACCATCCTTTACACATATGGCACGTACTATGCCTCCATTATCCACTATATTTCTAAATACGCTAAATTCGCATACACGTGCTATTTCCGTAATGTCCACTATAGGTAATTCAAACCTTAAATCTGGTTTATCACTTCCATATTTGTCCATGGCCTCCTGCCAAGTTATTCTTTCAAAAGTATCTAACTCTATATTCATAGCTTGTCTAAAAATATATTTAAACATTCGCTCAAGATGTATCAATATATCTTCTTGTTCTACAAATGACATCTCCATATCAACTTGGGTAAATTCTGGTTGCCTATCTGCTCTAAGGTCCTCATCTCTAAAGCATCTTGCCACTTGATAATACTTGTCTACTCCACCCACCATAAGTAGTTGTTTAAAAATTTGCGGTGACTGCGGCAGTGCATAAAATTCGCCTGCATGCACCCTGCTTGGCACAAGGTAATCTCTAGCCCCTTCTGGAGTCGATTTAGTTAGCATAGGCGTTTCTATGTTCATAAATCCCTCGTTATCTAAATAATCTTGAGCTAATTTTTGTATCTTATGTCTAAACTTTAAGTTATTTATCATTCCCTCACGACGTATATCTAAAAATCTATACTTTAATCTAAGGTCTTCTCGTACATCCTCATCAAGAGAAAAAGGTAATGTCTTAGCTTCTGATAATAAAGTAAATTTACTTGCAAATAGCTCAATTGTACCGGTTTTAATTTTTGAATTTACAGTTTCCGCATCTCGTAATCTTACTTTGCCCTCAATCTGTACTACACTTTGATTTTTTACACTTTCAACTATATTAAAATGTTCTAAATTTTGCATATCACAAACAACTTGCAAAGTTCCTTCCCTGTCATGCAAATCAATAAAGATGACTCCTCCCATATCCCTTTTAGTTTGCACCCAGCCACATACTTCTACGACATTACCAATATCGTTTTCTACTATATTTCCACAATAGTGTGTTCTTAACATAAAAACCTCCTTAATTTACGACAAAAAACTTTCGTCTCTTAAAATATAAAATAAGAGACGAAAGTTCTACTTCCGTGGTACCACTCTAATTAGCATAAAGCTCACTCATCAGACACTAAGGTCTATAGATTTAACGCATCTAATACGGCTTAACCTACTACTATTTCTGCTAAGCAACTCCAAGATGTTATTCATTTACCATCTTTGTATCGTTATTTCAGCAAGCAAACGACTCTCTGTACATTTCAAAATAAACTACTTCTTCTCTTCACAGTTGTTATCCATTTTTTTAGTATTACAATACTATTATTTTACTTATTTGTCAACTATTTACGAGCAAAAAACTGCTATTTTTCTGATACGTGCAAATAATGATAGTCTAATTCTTTATATTCAGCAGGATTGATGTCTAATAATTTACTAGCACTATCTAAATCTTTTACATAACATGTTTGTGTGATATATTGCGATAAATTATTTTCTTCTAAAATTTCAATAAACTCTGGTTTAACTTTGTTTCTAGATTTTATCGTTATATCATAATTTTCTGTTGATGTATAAATAATCCCATATTCATGCATTGTGTCTTTAATAGTATCTGAAAGTTCTTTTACTTCTTGTTTAAGCTTAGCTAATTCTTGCTTTTTTTGATAATATTCCCCGATTAGCTCATCTTGGAAACTAAATTTTATAACTCTACCCATCCTATCATTCCTTTCTGCAAATATAAAATTTTATTTCATTACCTGACATAGTCAGTTTATGCAGAAACCATGCAAAATGTTCCACTTTTTTAGATATAAATTTAAAATATGTTATTAGTTCATAACTCTTGCATATACTTGTATTATATAGGAGGTGAATTTTATGATACGCAAAACTTTTAGCTTTACGGATGAAGATGTTATAGAAAAATTAGACAACCTGCCTAAGCAAAATCAAAGTAAGTACATTCAAAATTTGGTTAAAAGGGACATCTATAACCAAGACGGAAATACAGAATTTGAAACGGGCGTTAAAACAGCAATCTATGCCATGGAAGAATGCTTAGATTTAATCCAAGATACTCTAGAAAAGAATAAGTAAGTTAGCCCCCTTTTGCTCTCTATTAGTCAAAAGGGGCTTATTTACTATAATTTTATTGACTTTACGTGTCATATATTATACAATATCCCTTACAATCTTTAAATAAATTATTACCAATTTCACATAATCTAGGAGGATGTAGATGTCAAAATATGTAATGGCATTAGATTCAGGAACAACAAGTAATAGGTGTATCTTATTTAATAAAAAAGGCGAAATATGTAGCATTGCCCAAAAAGAGTTTACTCAAATTTTCCCACAGCCTGGTTGGGTTGAGCATAATGCAAATGAAATTTGGGCCACACAGCTCAGCGTTGCTGTTGAGGCAATGTCAAAAATAGGAGCTACTTCTGAAGATATTGCTACTATAGGAATTACAAACCAACGTGAAACTGTAATTATATGGGACAAATATACTGGAGAGCCTATATATAATGCAATTGTATGGCAATGTCGCAGAACTGCACAATATTGTGATGTATTAAAAGAAAAAGGACTACTAAACACATTTCGTAGCAAAACAGGATTGGTATTAGATGCGTATTTTTCTGCTACCAAAATTAAGTGGATTTTAGATAATGTTGCTATGGCAAGACAAAGAGCAGAAAACGGCGAATTGCTTTTTGGCACTGTTGAAACTTGGCTTATTTGGAAATTAACAAAAGGTGCAGTGCACATTACAGACTACTCCAATGCGTCTCGTACTATGTTATTTAATATTAATACCCTAACGTGGGATAAGGAAATATTAGAAGAGTTGGATATTCCTGCAATTATGTTACCACAACCAAAGCCATCTAGTTATTTTTATGGACATACCGATCATAGCTTCTTTGGCGTTCCAATTCCTATCACTGGTGCAGCCGGAGACCAGCATGCGGCATTGTTTGGGCAAACTTGTTTTAAACAAGGAGATGTGAAAAATACCTATGGCACAGGTTGCTTTCTACTAATGAATACAGGGCAAACCCCAGTATTTTCAACAAATGGACTTTTAACAACTATAGCTTGGGGAATTGACGGAAAAGTAACTTATGCTCTTGAGGGCTCTATATTTGTTGCCGGGGCAGCAATTCAATGGCTACGAGATGAGATGCAACTTATCAATTCTGCTAGCGATTCAGAGCATATGGCCCAGCAAGTTACAGATACAAATGGTTGCTATGTTATTCCTGCATTCACTGGACTCGGAGCACCTCATTGGGAACAATATGCCCGAGGTACTATAGTAGGTATAACCAGAGGAGT
>MDJN01000218.1 GCA_001995005.1 Candidatus Parepulonipiscium sp. PG-Nun2H_MBin03
TGCTATTTGGGTTACGTCCTTCTAACAATGTTTTAAGGTAATTAAGCGTGTGTCCAGAATCTATTATATAATAACTAAATAAATTATAAGACTACCTTTTGATTTTCCTTTCAATTTGTTTCTCCAATCTGTTTATATATTTTTGTTGACTGCTATATAAGGAAGGTTTCGATAGTTTTGGTTATAGTCTAGCCCGTAGCCAACTACAAATTTATTTGGTATTGTAAAACCAACATAATCAACATCCACAGTAACAGTTCTAGTTTCAGGTTTATCTAATAATGTACATAATTTAATGCTATTTGGGTTACGTCCTTCTAACAATGTTTTAAGGTAATTAAGCGTGTGTCCAGAATCTATTATATCTTCAACAATTAAAATGTCACGTCCATCCAATGGCTCGTCAAAATCTTTTACAATTTTTACTACCCCGCTGCTAACGGTAGCACTACCATAGCTAGAAACAGACATAAAGTCCATCTGAACAGGAATACTCATGCGCTTAGCAAGGTCGCACATAAACATTACGCCACCTTTTAATATACATAACATCAGTACTTCTTTACCATCATAATCTTTAGAAATTTGCTCACCCAATTCTTTTATTCTTTGTTGCAATTGCTCCTCACTAATTAACACTTCTAGATCCATCATATATTCCTCCTCCTATGGGGTGTGTGATTTGTACTTGATTTCTAGCACATTTTTAGTTTGGTTATTAATATAATAGTCACAATTAATCATGTATCCTACTATATATATAACATTATTTTCATCTACAATTAAAGGGATTTGACTTTTTTTATGCAAAGGTATTTTATTATTGATAAATATCTTCTTAATTTTTTGAGTACCATTTGGAGTTTTTATCGTATCTCCTTCTAATTTACTACGAATTTGTAGACCATTTTTTATTTTATCATAATCAATGTATTTAGTATATACATTTTCGTGTGGTTTTAAAAGAGTTTTTGAAATGTTTTTTAATTTTGTAAGTGTAATGGTATAATCCTTAAATATATTATCACCTAATTGTAAAGAACATGTGGTTATTGGAGCAATATGTTTGTTAGTAAAAACCAAACTATGTGAAGTTTTTATAAGTAATATTTCTGCCGGAAAATCTAACTTTTTCCCAGAACTTGCACTGTTAACAAATTGGATGGCAATATTTACATGTTTTGTACTAATATTATATGATGTTCCAATTAATTTTACTAATACTTCAAGGATTAGTTTTTTCTGAATATATGTTTTTTCAAGATTAAAAGCAATTAAGTCAATATTGTATGAGCTAGAGTCATAAGTAACATATTTGGCTATACATATATCAATGTAGCTTTGTAAAAATTCTTCTTCTTCTTTATATAGTTCTCTATGCTCTAATAATGTATGCACTATATTTTTATTTATGTGTTTTGAAATATAAGGTAATACATCAAGGCGTAACTTATTTCTGGTGTATATACTCAACATATTTGTGCTATCCGTTTTATATTCTATATTATATTGTTTACAATAAAATTCAATTTCGTCTCTGCTTAGGCATAGAATGGGACGAATTATATTATCTCGTTTTTCCAAAATGCCCCGCAGCCCTCTGACATCTGTTCCACGCAAAAACCGCATCAGCATAGTTTCAACTTGGTCATTTGCATTATGTGCAGTGGCTATTTTAGTGGTAGGGGTGTTGGCTAAAGAATTAAAAAATTCATAACGAATTTGCCTTCCGCATTCTTCTGAGGAAATCTTTTTTGCACGAGCTATTTTTTCTACATCGCTTTCTAAAGAATTAAATTCTACGCCTAGATTTTTGCAAGTTTGCCGAACAAACTCCATATCGGAACTAGCCTCTTGACGCATCATATGATTTATATGAGCGACTCTGAGTTTTATTTTAAATCGCTCTTTATATTTAGCAAGGTAGTAAAGTAGCATCATAGAATCGGCACCACCAGAGACGCCCACTATAACTTCACAATTTTTGGGTATTAAATTATTTGTTGTAATATAAGTATAAATTTTCTCTTCTATATGCATTCTAAAATCCTTTTTATCTAGCAATATGACATATTAATAGAGGAGTTGAGCGGTACTCATATCTCCTCTTAATATTCATAACAAAAACTTAATATATAAAATAATAACACAAACAAACGAAGTCTGCAAGGCTAAAATATATCACGCTATAAGACAAAATATTAATAAGATAGCAAGTATTGCTAAGCTTATATAACAAAAAGATTCTATTTTATCATAGCTGTTTTTTGTATCTGTAACTTTTTTATTATATATATTTTTTGAGATAGTTGGCATAGTTTGTCTATATTCCGTATATCCTTTAAGTTTCATATGTTTACCAATTAATTCATCCGCAAAGAGTGATAAATTTTTTGGTGTGCTACCTATGTAGCCATCTTTTATTCTAAATGTAGCATCTTCGTACCAATCTGAATCCGTTCCTTTTATATAAATATCTTTAGCCATAACTCCTCCAATTCTGTTTTTAAAAGTATTGACTAAAGTAGTATATTTTAAACAAATTCTATATTTTTTCCCAGACACAACCAGAAACTACGGTCATGTCATCGCTATAATCACCGGCCAATAGCATTCGGCTTTTTTGTAATAGATACTCAGAAAGGGCAGTAGGGTCCCGCAGGTCTCTTTCTCAAATAAATTCTTTAAAGGCTTCTTCTCTGCCTAGTGCATCGGTATTTGTAGAAAGCAAGCCGTCTGTTACCATGATTATAATGTCGCCGTATTCAAGCTGTATATTATGAATTTCTATATCAGCATCTTTTATTATGCCAACAGGTAGACTTTCGGACTTGATTGTAAAAATTTCGTTTCCTCTTAATATAAAAGTAGTAGCGGCACCAGCTTTTAAAATTTTGGCAATGCCGGTTGAGGTATCAATTATAGTTACATCAACTGTAGAAAAAACTTCATGTTGTTGTCTTAATACTAATGTAGAATTGATAAGCTTAAGTGAAGCTTCTGGACTAAGTCCAGCTTCCATAAATTCTTCTAGCATTTCTATAGTAATTTTGCTTTCAGTTCGAGCAAGCTCACCGCTGCCCATACCGTCTGCAACTGCCATTAAATATTTGCCATTTTCTAATTGCATAAAGCTATATACATCTCCTGATATATCTCCTTTGGCACATATAGCAGCACCTGCTAAAACACCATATTTTTGTTGCAAAACTACGCTAAAATAGCAACCTACCGAATTACATAAATGCTTTTTTAATTCTAATTTTAGACTCAGTGCTTTGTTTAGAGTTTTTATAATATCGGAGTCAATTCCCTCTTTTTGATGGCAATATTTTGTATATATATCCAGTAATTTTAACTCACCATCTTTTTCCAAAATCAGTAAATCATGAACTTTAATACCAATTGATTCCAAAGCTTCTCTTGCCGTTTTTTCCATCTCCTTGTTAAAAACTACTTCTTTAGTTAATTCTTCGGTTATATTATCTATGCTATTTGCAACAACTTCCATTTGCTGCCCCATAAGCATTTTAGTTTCTGCAATCTTATTTTCTGAAATTAATTTTTGTCTTGCAATGTCTAGCCTAAAACTGAGAGTCGAAGCAAAAGATTCAGCACGCTTACAATTAAGCTTAAATTTTGGTGGAATATCCCCTTTTAATAATTTTCCTTGAGTTTGTGCAATGGCTATCATGTCAAGACTCATTTTATACATGTTAACAGCATCATCTTCCCAACAGAAGGTGCGCAAATTACATTGGTTACATAATTTTGATAAAGTCTCTTCTATAATATTATCTGCTTTTTGCTTATCAAGCGTAGATTTTACAAACTGTTCTTTATTAAAGGAAACGCCTAGCTTATAAAAAGCTTGTTTAAAGTGGTCTAGACGGTTTATAACCATTTCTTGTATATGTATCATATGGTGTTGTTCATCTTGCTCAATCCTCTTTTCACTAAACCAATTTGCTAAGCCAAAATATCGTGTAGGGATAAGTAAACTGATTATAGCAGCCACAAAGTATGAACCCATAAGAGGCATATCTATTACGCTTGCATTAAATATAACATACCCTAACATTTGGCCGATGCCCATTCCTAAAATAACCCAAATTCTGCCTAAAGGTATAAATAATCCAGCGACTATGACGCTTGTACTATATATTAAACAAAAATTAACGGGTATGTAATTTATCATAGTTAACATACCACCTATCAAAACACTAACAGTTACAGCTAGGTTTATACCGCCTAAATATGTAATAGCAATTAAAAATATAAAAACAAGAATATCCCTAAAATATATTTCTATAAATATTGGCACCTCTATGTAAAAATCTATAAACCCCATAAGTATGGCAATAAACATAAAGAGTAAACTAGTAGCTTCTTTTTGAGTCAATACATAGCTTCTATTTTCTAATAGAGCATTAACTCCAAAGCTTAATAGTACAACTAGCATAGCAGAAACTAAACATTCTAGTAATACGGTTGCAAAACCAATTAAGTTAAATCCACTTAGTACCAATGCACTTGTTTTTACTATAAAAACAGAGGCAACTAATATTACTGTTTGATTTATTTGTCTAAATTTTATGCCAGACTTTGTCATAATACTTCTAAATATAATTATAAATCCAGAAATAACTAAGTAATACATGGCAAAAAAATTAAATATGGAAATTGATACAAAGCCTAATAATATAAATAAACTTGTCCAATTTCTAATTTTTATGTCTTTATAATTAGTGGCAAGATATGCCACACCTAAAGTATAATACTGAGCCCCTATGCCGACTCTGGCAAACATAAAACCGCATATACATAAAATTATTTGAGTAATCATGACTCTATTATTACTTGATTGTATTTTTTCTACTATTTTTTCCATAGTTATGCCCTCCCTTACTATGCTTAGTATACATTTTTTAGAAGTAATATTTTGTAAATTTACCAAATATTAGTAAAAAAATTTTTTGACAAAATATCAGTAAAATAGACCTGTCATATAGTCTTGATATAATTCTATTCATTTAAAATTATTTTGTAAGAAGCGTTTACAACTGCTATTATTAATGTTAATATAGGAATTAAAATATCTTGATTATTAAGGAGAATATAATGGAAAATAAAGTCATAGCAGTTGTAAACAATAGGAATATTACAGAACTAGATATGGAAAAGTTATTGGTTTCACTAGGTCATAACGCTCCTGCATTTCAAAATGAGTCAGGAAAGAAGAAGCTAATTGATGAACTAGTAGCTCAAGAACTTCTTTATTCTGATGCTATAGATCATAATTTTGATGATGAAGAACAGTTTAAAGAAGCATTAAAAGAGATGGAAGACACTTTGCTTAAGCAATATGCTTTAAATAAACTATTAGCTAATATCACTGTGACAGAAGATGAGTTAAGAGAGTACTTTAATGAACATCCACAAATGTTTATAAGTGGCAAAAAAGCAAGAGCAAGCCATATATTGGTGGATACACAAGAAAAAGCAGAAGATATAATTAAGCAAATAAACGATGGGAAAAGCTTTGAGGATGCAGCTAAAGAATTTTCAAGCTGTCCATCAGGCAAAAATGGCGGAAACTTAAGTGAGTTTGGCCCAGGGGCTATGGTTCCTGAATTTGAGCAGGCTGCATTTGCACTGAATATAGGAGAGGTAAGCTCACCAGTTAAAACTCAATTTGGATATCATATTATTAAATTACACAATAAACAAGAAGCACAAAATCCTGAATTTGAAAATGTGGTAGATACCGTAAGAGAAACTTATACCAATATAAAGCGTCAACAAATATATACTAATAAAATTAATGAGTTAAAACAACAATACACAGTAGAAATTTTATAATCTATAAGTTATAATTAAAAATGCTAGGGTTCTATTGCCCTAGCATTTTTTTTTGGCAACATATCTTATATTTTTTATTGCTACCACATGGGCATAAGTCGTTGCGGTTATATTTTTCGGGTTCCACGTCCATTCCTAGAACGTAGAAGGTATGATCTATGTGTCCTCTATTTCGCCAAG
>MDJN01000219.1 GCA_001995005.1 Candidatus Parepulonipiscium sp. PG-Nun2H_MBin03
GGTTGCTTAGACTTCCAAACTTCTTAAATAAAGTTTTTAATAATTTTTAGAACCCGACTGCTTTAGGTGTGGGAGGTTCAGACAAGAGAGGTTAGAAAGAGAGTATAACCTAGATTTGGTTACAACTGCACCAAACGTTATATATAAAGTGCATAAAACAAATGGTGAAATTATAGATTTATCAAACCCTGCAAATTTACCCGATCCATCAAATATAAAATGTATGGAAGAGCCAATGGTAGAAGCGAAAATTATGGTACCGTCTAATTATGTAGGAGCGGTAATGGATTTATGCCAAGAAAGACGGGGAATATATATTAGTATGGAGTATATAGAAGAGACTCGTGCAGTACTTTCATATGAATTACCACTAAATGAGATAATTTATGACTTTTTTGACGCACTAAAATCACGTACTAAAGGATATGCATCATTTGATTATGAGCTAAAAGAATACCAAGAATCAAAATTAGTAAAATTGGATATATTAGTGAACAAAGAAATGGTAGATGCATTATCTTTAATTGTTCACGAAACCAGTAGCGTTGCAAAAGGCAGAAAAATAGTGGAAAAATTAAAGAAAGAAATTCCGAAACATTTATTTGAAGTGCCTATTCAAGCTGCAATCGGAAATAAGGTAATAGCCCGTGAAACTATAAGTGCTATGCGAAAAGATGTACTTGCAAAATGCTATGGTGGGGATATATCAAGAAAGAGAAAATTACTAGAAAAGCAAAAAGAAGGTAAGAAACGTATGAGACAAGTGGGTAATGTTGATGTGCCACAATCTGCGTTTATGAGCGTATTAAAATTAGATGAAGACTAAATTAGGATTATACATTCATATACCATTTTGTAAGTCAAAATGTTACTATTGTGATTTTTTATCATTTGTGAATAGTGATTTAATGGAAAAATATATAGATGCTTTAATAAATGAGTTAAGAAGTTACAATGAGTATAGACCAAACTATATATTTATAGGAGGGGGAACTCCGAGTGTTCTGCCTCCTTTTTTGCTACGTAAATTATTAAGCGAGATAGAACAAAATTTTGGAAGCGAAATATTAGAATATACGATAGAAATAAATCCAGCAACATTAACGCAAGAACATCTAAAGATAATTAATAAGAGTGGCATAAATAGAGTAAGTATTGGACTGCAGAGTACAAATAATATGCTGCTAAAAGAAATAGGGCGAATACACACACTGCAAGATTTTGAAAATACTTTGTATTCTTTATCGGATATAGAAAATATTAATATTGACTTGATGTTTGCATTGCCAAATCAAACTATAAAACAGTGGGAGCAAACTTTGTTGACTGTTACTAAATATCCGATTAAGCATATATCGGCGTATGCATTAACGTTAGAAGAAGGAACTAAATTATTTGAAAAATATAATGGCAAAAGCATAGCTACTGCAGAGACAGACAGGCAGATGTATGATTTAACAAAGCAAATACTATCTCAATATAATTATAGTCAATATGAAATTTCTAACTGGGCACAATTAGGATATCAATGTAACCATAATATTTTATATTGGACACTGCAGCCGTATATAGGAGCTGGATTAGGTGCCAGTGGGTACTTGGAAAATATACGATATACAAATACCACAGATATATATCAATATATAAGTGGAAAATATAAAAAAGAAGAAAATTATATAACAACACAGATGAGTATGGAAGAATTTATGTTTTTAGGGCTTAGAATGATGAGTGGAGTATCTAAGAATGAATTCAAGCAAAAATTTGGAGTTGATATAAAAAATATTTATGGTGAGCAAATTAAAAAATGGATTACACTAGCAGCAATGATAGAAGTAGCAGATAGAATATATCTGAGTGAATATGGTGTAAATATTTCCAATACGATTTTTACTTCTTTTTTGGAATAAAGGCAAAAAAACTTGAAAATACTATAAATGAGATTCTATAAACAAAAAAATTAAAAAACATGAATAATTTTTCAAAAACCTATTGACAAATGAAAAAATAAATGTTAAAGTAAAAAAGTAGTTAGCACTCGTAAGTTATGAGTGCTAACAATGAAGGAAGGGATAATATGAATGAAAGAAAAGTACGTATTCTTGAAGCTATTATTCAAGACTATATACAAACTGGTTCCCCTGTAGGTTCTAGAACACTTTCTAAGAAATATGACTTACAACTTAGTTCAGCAACAATTAGAAATGAAATGGCAGACCTTGAAGATTTAGGGCTAATAACACAACCTCATGCTTCAGCAGGGCGTATTCCTTCAGATAAAGGATATCGGCTATATGTTGACAATTTGATGGGAAAAACAGATTTAGGGCCTGATTTAGATAATCTTATAGTAAAGATGTTAAATGACAAGATGAATGACATTGATGCTTTACTAGAAGAGACGGCAAGGCTTGTTGCTATGATGACAAACTATGCAACCATAGCCCAGACGTTACCTCTTGCAGAACCTACTGTAAAAAGAGTTCAAATAATGCCGGTAGAATTTAAAAGTATAGTGTGTGTTGTTGTAACAGATAACAATTTAGTCAAGCATAATGTAATTACAACTTCATTAGAAGTGGATGAAAACTTAGCTAATGTATTAACTTCTATGTTAAATAAAGCTATCAAAGGAATGACTCTTACTTCTTTGAAAAGATGTAATTTAGACGATATAGACCCGATGTATAAACCTCTTATATTACAAATTATAAAGGTAATAATACAAATATTAGCAGAAGAAAATACAAACCAAATTTTTACAAGAGGAACAACTAATATACTGGATTTTCAAGAGTTTAATGATATGCAAAAAGCTCGTGAGCTATTAGAGCTATTAGAGGAAAAACCATATCTTACAAAGTTATTGTCAAAAAGTTCTGGAAATTCAGTCAATATTAGTATAGGCGAAGAAAATGCATTAGAGTCTATGAAAGAGTGTAGTTTAATTACAACTACGTATAAAGTAGGTGAATATACACTAGGTACTATAGGAATTATAGGGCCAAAGCGTATGAATTATAGCCAAGTAGTAAGCTTATTAGAACAAATTTCGTATCATCTAACATTAATGTTAGGAAATGAATTTTAACTTTATGAATGTAGAGTAATCATAAGTAAACTAAAGATTATTTCTTATAATGATGCAAAAGTAGATTAATCTAGAAAGGAATAAGTATGGAAAACGAAAACATTGAGCCGATTGAAGAAGAAATCCAAGAGGAAGAAATCCAAGAGGAAGAAATTCAAGAGGAAGAAATTCAAGAGGAAGAAGAAATAGTAGCAGAAGAGAGTAAGCAAGATTCTAATTTAGAAAAATTACAACGCCTTATGGCAGAGTTTGATAATTATAGAAAGCGCACAGAAAAAGAAAAAGCACAAGTATATGATATGGCACTTAGCGGGATTGTAACAGAAATGCTAGGTACATTAGATAACTTTGAACGTGCACTGCAACAAGAAACGTCAGATAAAGCCTTCTACGAAGGAGTGATGATGATATATAAACAATTAGTTGGAGTGATAGAAAAGATAGGTGTGACAGCTATTGAAACAGTAGGTAAAGAATTTGACCCAAATTTTCACAATGCTATTTTCCATGTAGAAGATGAAACAGTAGGTAAAAATACAATTATTGAAGAAATGCAAAAAGGATATATATATAAAGAAAAGGTATTAAGACATAGCTTAGTAAAAGTAGCTAATTAGTATAAATTATAAAATTGGAGGAAATTATAATGAGTAAAATAATAGGAATAGATTTAGGAACAACAAATTCATGTGTATCTGTTATGGAAGGTGGAAAGCCAGTCGTAATAGTAAATGCAGATGGAGGAAGAACAACCCCTTCAGTAGTAGCATTTACAAAAGATGGCGAAAGACTAGTAGGAGATACGGCTAAGCGTCAAGCTATTACAAATCACGAAAGAACAATCGCTTCAATTAAGCGTCATATGGGAACAAATCATAAAGTAAATATTGATAGCAAAGCATATTCACCACAAGAAATTTCAGCAATAACGTTACAAAAGCTAAAAACTGATGCAGAAAGTCATCTAGGTGAAACAGTGACAAAAGCAGTTATTACAGTTCCAGCTTATTTTACAGACGCACAACGTCAAGCTACAAAAGATGCTGGGCGTATTGCGGGACTTGAAGTGGAACGTATAATAAATGAGCCAACAGCAGCAGCTTTAGCATATGGGCTTGAAAATGAGCAAGAACAAAAAATAGTTGTATATGACCTAGGTGGAGGTACATTTGATGTATCTATCATAGAAATAGGTGATGGAGTTATTGAAGTTCTTGCGACTAGCGGAGATAATCATCTAGGTGGAGATGACTTTGACCAACGTGTAATTAACTTCTTAGTAAGCGAGTTTAAAAAGATGGAAGGCGAAGACTTATCAGCTAATAATATGGCTATGCAACGTATTAAAGAAGCGGCTGAACAAGCTAAAAAAGAGCTTTCAACCAAAACTACAACACAAGTTTTAATACCATTTATTACGCAAACAGGGAAAAACTTAGACATTACAATTTCAAGAGCAAAGTTTGATGAATTAACAGCAGATTTAGTAGAACGTACTACAGGACCTGTTAAAAATGCATTAAAAGATGCAGACCTTAGTCCATCAGAGATTGATAAAGTTCTTTTAGTAGGTGGTTCAACTCGTATACCAGCGGTTCAAGAAGCGGTAAAACGTATTGTAGGTAAAGAGCCGTTTAAAGGAATTAACCCAGATGAATGCGTAGCTATAGGAGCTGCTATCCAAGGTGGAAAATTAGCAGGAGATGCAGGTGCTGGAGATATTCTATTACTTGATGTAACACCTCTTACACTGGGTATTGAAACATTAGGTGGCGTGGCGACACCTCTTATCCAAAGAAATACAACTATACCAACTAAGAAGAGCCAAACCTTCTCAACAGCAGCAGATAACCAAACAGCGGTTGATATTCACGTTGTACAAGGTGAAAGACCAATGGCGACTGATAACAAAACTTTAGGTAATTTTAAGCTAGATGGAATTATGCCAGCACGCCGTGGTACTCCGCAAATAGAAGTAACATTTGATATTGATGCTAATGGTATAGTAAAAGTATCTGCAAAAGATTTGGGGACAGGTAAAGAACAACACATTACAATTACAGCAAGTACAAATTTATCTGAAGATGAAATTAATCGTGCTGTGGCAGAAGCGGAACAAAATGCAGCAGCAGATAAAAAACGTAAAGAGGCTATTGATGTTAAAAATGAGGCAGATAGTATGATATTCCAAACAGAAAAAATGCTAACTGATAATGAGCAAGTTTTGGATGCAGCAGATAAAGCAGATATTGAAGTCAAATTAGGAGCTTTAAAAAGCTTAAATGATACAATAGACTTAGCTAATATTAGTGATTCTCAAGTAGAAGCATTAAAAACTGCAAATGAAGAATTAACACAATTGTTCTACTCAATATCTGAAAAGATGTACCAACAACAAGCACAACAAGGTGATATGGGTGAAGATTTTAGTGGAGCAGATGCTAAAGATGATGTAATTGATGCTGACTTTAAAGAAGAATAATAAATAAATTTTAAGTCAAAGATACCCTCTTTGACTTTTTGAATGACAATTAAATTGGTGGTGAAACATGGCAAAGAGAGATTATTATGAAGTGCTGGGAGTGAATAAAGGTGCTTCAGATTCAGAAATAAAAAAGGCATATAGAAAGGTAGCTAAAAAATATCATCCTGATACAAACCCTAATAATGCAGAGGCAGAAACTAAGTTTAAAGAGGCATCTGAAGCTTATGAAATTTTAGGCGATGGGGATAAAAAAGCGGCGTATGATAGATATGGTCACAGTGCATTTGAACAAGGAGGTGCTGGTGGCTTTGGCGGATTTAATGGTTTTGAAGGAAGTTTTGAAGGCGGATTTGATTTTGAAGATATATTTGGCGACATATTTGGCGGTGGCAGACGAAGTGGTAGGCGAGGTCCAAGACCAGGAGCAGATATTCACCAAAATATGCAAGTTACATTCTCAGAAGCAGCTTTTGGCTTAGAAAAAGAAATACAAATTATGACATCAGAAACTTGTAGCACTTGTAACGGTACAAAAGCAAAACCTGGTACTCACGCAGAAACTTGTACAAAATGCGGTGGGCGAGGACAAATTCGAGTTACGCAACGTACAATTTTAGGAGCTATGCAAACTACGCAAACATGTGACGAGTGTGGCGGAGATGGTACAATTGTAAAAGAAAAATGTACTACTTGTCGTGGGCAAGGCAAAGTTAGAACAACTAAAAAAGTGACAGTGTCAATTCCAGCTGGTATTGATACTGGGCAAACATTACGATTGTCTGGCAAAGGTGAGGCAGGCGAAATTGGTGCTAATAATGGAGATTTACTGATTACTATCCACATAAAGTCGCATGAGCTCTTTAAGCGTGATGGATATAGCGTAAATATACGTATGCCAATTAGTTTCAGGCAAGCAGCTTTAGGTGCAGAAATTTCTGTCCCTACATTAGATGGAAATGTAAAACTAAGTGTTAAAGAAGGAACACAAACAGGTACAACGTTTAGGTTGCAAGGAAAAGGTATACCAAACCTTAGAAATCCAAAGCAACGAGGAGACCAGTTTGTAGAAGTATTTATAGAGGTGCCGAGAAATTTAACGCAGACTCAAAAAGATTTATTAGAACAGTTTGATACTGATACTAAGGAAAATCAACCTCAACAAAAAAGTTTTAAAAAAACTATGGAAAAGATATTTGGAAAAAAGGATTAATAGGAAGGGTCACAAATGGATTATATAGAAATTTCAATAGAAACAACGACTGAGGCTGTAGAAGCGATTAGCTATTATATTATAGATGAATTAAATGGAGGAGTAGAAATTTGTGACCCAAAAGATGTGTTGCATCAAGATAAAACTCAAGTATGGTATGACTTTATAGACGAAACATTGCTAAATGTAGATATGGATATAGTAGTAGTTAAAGGCTATTTTGAGAATAATATAGATACTCATGAGTATATAAAAAAGATTAAATCGCAGCTAGAACATATATCACAATTTTTGAATGTAGGCTCGTGTAAAATATCTGCATCAGATATACCAGAAGAAAAATGGGCCCATGAGTGGAAAAAATATTATAAAGTATTTACGATAGGGAAAAAAGTGGTAATTAAGCCTTCTTGGTTGGATTACACCCCAAAGGATAATGATATTGTCATAGAAATTGACCCTGCTATGGCATTTGGCACAGGCACACATGAGACTACATCCATGTGTGTTTGCCTTATAGAAAAATATATATCTAATGATGATAACATTTTAGATGTTGGTACAGGCAGCGGAATTTTAGGAATTGTATCAGCGAAACTAGGAGCCAAATGTGTTATAGGTATTGATATTGATGATATGGCAGTTAAGGTTGCACAAGATAATATAAAAATTAATAATGTTGATAATATAATGAAAGCTGTGCAAGGAGATTTACTTGATGTAGTGGATAAAAAAGCTGATATAGTTGTGACAAATATTATTGCTGATATAATAATCTTATTGGCAGCACAAGTAAAAAATGTTATTGCAGAAGACGGCATTTGGATTTCTTCAGGCATTATAAATACTAAAAAAGATAAAGTTTTAGACGCTATAAAAAATAATGGTTGGATTATCCAAGAGATTATAGAAGAAAATGAATGGATAGCGATTGTAGCAAAACTAGGTGAGAATGATGCCTAAATATTTTGTAAATAAAGAAAATATACATCAGGATATAGTTCAGATTACAGGAGAAAACTTTCATCATATTAAACACGTAATGAGATATAATATTGATGATAAATTATTAGTTAGCGATGGAGATAATACAGATTATTACTGCCAAATTGCTAAGGTAGATACTGAGACTATACAGGCTACAATACTTGAAACTATAGTATCAGACACTGAACCTAAAATAGATGTGACGTTATTTCAACCTCTTATTAAAGGTGAAAAAATGGAACTAGTTATTCAAAAGGCAGTAGAGCTTGGGGTGAGTAGAATAATTCCTACTTATACTAAGAGATGTGTAGTAAAGCTTGATAAAAAGGTAAATTCTAAAATTGATAGATGGAATAAAATTGCGGAAGCTGCAGCAAAACAAAGTGGGCGTGGCAAAGTGCCAGAGGTTACGCTGCCAATGTCGTTTATAGAAGCATTAGATTATGCTAAAAATAACATAAATATAAATTTTATCCCATATGAAAATGAAACTCAATCTACTTTTAAAATACCTACTTCAAAAATACCTACTTCAAATAGTTTTGGTATATTCATAGGGCCTGAAGGTGGTTTTGAGCAAAATGAGATAGATTTAGCGATGCAACATAATGTATCTGTAATTACACTCGGCAAACGTATATTACGCAGTGAAACTGCAAGCATTGTGGCACTGACAATTATTATGCATGAAATGGGAGAAATTTAATGATTTATTTAGATAATGCAGCAACAACTAAACCTTTACCACTTGTTATAGAACGAATGAGCTATGTAATGCAAAATGTATACGCAAACCCTTCGTCGTTGCATAAAAAAGGGATTGAGGCAGAGAATATTATAAAAGAAGCAAGTGAATTTTTTGCAAGTAAATTGGGTTGTACTAAAGAAGAAATAATTTATACATCTGGTGGCACAGAAAGCAATAATCTTGCGATTTTAGGAGTTGCACATGCGTATAAAAGATATAGAAATAAACTTATTACCACTCAAATAGAGCATAGCTCAGTTAAAGAAGTTTTTAATTTTCTTAAGCAAAATGGCTGGGAAGTGTATGAATTGAATGTGAATAACGAAGGATATATTGATTTAGACGAGCTAGAGCGAGAGATAAACGATAATACAGCGTTAGTGAGCATTATGCATGTTAATAACGAAATTGGAACTATACAAGATATAACGAAAATTGGAGACATTATTAAAAGGATTAACAAAGATACTATTTTTCATGTAGATGCCGTACAATCA
Source organism: Candidatus Parepulonipiscium sp. PG-Nun2H_MBin03 (assembly GCA_001995005.1). GTDB lineage: Bacteria > Bacillota > Clostridia > Lachnospirales > Cellulosilyticaceae > Epulonipiscioides. The sequence continues at coordinate 9,019 of MDJN01000219.1, forward strand.
TTTGTAAAAATGCCTATTTCGGTAAAAAATTCTAGAATAGATTTACTTAGTGTTAGTGGGCATAAATTTTATGGACCAAAAGGCGTAGGATTTTTATATAAAAATAGCAAGGTAAGACTTACTAATTTATTTTACGGTGGAGGACAACAAAAAAACATTCGTTCGGGAACCGAAAATGTGCAGTCTATTGCAGGAATGCATACTGCAGCAAGTGTTTTATTTAAAGTATATCCAAGTTTAGAGACTCATAAGGAATATTTTGCGAATAAGATACTTATGCAAATTGAAGATACTAAAGTTAACGGGCCTAAATTAGGTGAAGGTGCACCACATATTTTGAGCATAACATTTGCACGGATAAAATCAGAGGTTCTTTTGCACGCATTAGAAGCAAAAGATATTTATGTATCATCAGGTTCTGCCTGTTCATCAAATAGTAATAAAAAGAAAGGTACTCTTAATGCTATAGGTGTTGCGGAGGGGGCTATAAGATTTTCGTTTGGAATAGATACAACAAAAGAAGAACTTGACTACGTAGTAAAAGTACTAGATAGTCAAGTGAAATTACTACGGTTAATTTGAAATCATATTAATAAAATATTTGTGGACTGTATTATCATCTGTAAGTTCGGGATGAAAAGCAGTAGCTAACTGATTATTCTCTTTTACCGCAACTATTTTATTTGAGATGACGGATAATACATCTACATTTTTGCCAATTGATTTAACATAAGGTGCTCTGATGAAGGGCATCTCGATTGGAGTACCGTTAAAATCTGCAGTTGCATTAAAGCTATCGTATTGTCTACCGAAGGCATTTCTAATAACGCTTATATCCATAGTACCGATATGAGATTTAGTATCATTTTCGATATCTTTAGCCAGTAAAATCATTCCAGCACATGTGCCTAATACAGGTAAGCCGTTTGAAATTTCTGTTCTTATATCGTCCATTAAATCAAGTTCCACTAGCAATTTACCAATAACCGTACTTTCGCCACCTGGGATAATTAACCCAGAAAGCTCTTTTGTAAAATCTTTTTTCTGCCTAATTTCTATTGCACATATATTTAGGTTTTCTAAAATTTTTATGTGCTCTATAAAGGCACCTTGTAATGCTAAAACACCTATTTTCATTATTTTCCACGCTCAGACATTAATAATGCAATCTCATCTGCATTTATGCCTACCATAGCTTCGCCTAAATCTTCTGAGACTTCTGCAAGAATATTACTATCTTGATAGTTGGTTACTGCTTTTACAATGGCAGCAGCACGTTTTGCAGGGTCACCTGACTTAAATATACCAGAGCCTACAAATACTCCTTCTGCCCCTAGTTGCATCATAAGTGCAGCATCTGCCGGAGTCGCAACACCACCTGCAGCAAAATTTACTACTGGAAGTTTGCCATTTTCATGTACATACATAACTAAATCATATGGTACTTGAAGTTCTTTTGCAGCGTTATATAATTCATCTTCTGACATTGACATGAGTCGTTTCATCTCTTGTTGCATCATTCGCATATGAGTTACAGCTTGAACAACATCACCAGTTCCAGGCTCTCCCTTAGTTCTAATCATAGTAGCACCTTCATTTATTCTTCTAAGTGCCTCGCCTAAATCTTTTGCTCCACAAACAAAAGGAACCTTAAATTTACGTTTATCAATATGATAAGTATCATCAGCTGGGGTTAAAACTTCGCTCTCATCTATATAATCAATTTTAATGGCCTCTAAAATTTGTGCTTCTACAAAATGGCCAATTCTACACTTTGCCATAACTGGAATAGAAACAGCTTTTTGGATCTCTTTTATCATTTTAGGGTCGCTCATACGAGACACTCCACCGGCTGCACGAATATCTGCGGGAATTCTTTCTAGTGCCATTACTGCACAAGCACCTGCTTTTTCTGCAATAACCGCTTGATCAGGAGTCATAACATCCATAATAACCCCGCCTTTTAACATTTGTGCTAATTGTCTGTTTAAAATATATTGCTTATTTTCCATACTAACCTCCAAAGAATTTATTTTAGACTCTAAGTCCTTTATGTTCACTAAGAAGTATAACCAAATATACACAATTATGCAAGGCGGTTTTCTAAAACCGATACTGTCAATTGATAATAGGAATGACAATATCGTGCCAATTATATAATTTCCATTCTTCCTCTTCTTTAATAAGCTTATATTCTTTATAAAGGGTTCCAGATACAAAATTATGCTCAATAATAATAAACACAGTGTCATCGTCAGGATAATCAGTTTCTACCAATCTGCTATCTACTAAATAATTTTTTTCTGCTTGACATTTTGCCACATCTTCTTTTAATAGTTCAATCTGTCTTTCTTTTGCATTGAGGGCTAACAATTCTTTTGCGTAAAATCCTCTCATTAAAGGAATAGATTGTTCTATTATTTCTTCATCTGATTTTTGGGTATATTGAAATCTTAGTAGCTCAGTATACTCAAACATAACTTCTTCGGCAGTTGAGGGATATTTTGTAGTTAGTTGTTTTTGCATAAGCTCTAGTGAAGACAATAAATTGGCTTTAGAATTAATTGTAATATCGTCGCTCCAACTATATTTTGAAATTCCTATTAGAATTAAAAAAATAATCCCTATAATCCCTAAAGATATTATAATGACTTTTTTCACCGAAATTCCTCCTAGTTTTTATAATATAAGACTAGTTTATTATATATCGATTGTCGATATATATCAAGGCATAAGAGTTAATATGGCTTGACATATGAAAAATAAAATTATATAGTTATATATAGATAGTCGATATATGTTTAAGGAGAGTGGTTATGAATACACAATTATTGATACTTCAACTTTTATCTAAGCAAGATATGTATGGTTATGAAATGATTGAAGAATTAAAAGTAAAATCAGGAGAAGCGTTTGATTTAAAGGTGGGCACGCTATACCCATTACTGCATAAGTTAGAAATAAACGGACATGTAAAATCATATGAAAGAGTTACTGAGACTAATAAGGTGCGTAAATATTATTCACTGACTCCGAAAGGAGAAAAATTGCTAGGAATTCAAAAATCAGATTGGAAAAAATATATGACTGCTGTTCAAAAGGTATTAGGGAGTAATATATATGAGTAAAATAGATGTTTTTCTTGAATCCTTAGGTAAGCAAATATATGATAAGGACATAAAAAAACGTGTGCAACAAGAATTTCAGAATCATATTTTGGATTCTATGAAGGAAGATAATATTGATAAAATATTAGAAGAAATAGGAGACCCTGTGCAAATAGGACAACAATTTAACCGGTTATATGCTAGAAAAGTTAATAAGATACCTATAATAATGTTACCTATTGCAATATATTCAATAGGGTTAGAAGTGTCGTACTACCGTGGTTTAGACATTGTTAGTATAATTTTGATGCTAATATTTTTATGCCCTGTGTATAAGCTTTTGGAGAAAAAACCAAATCCGTGCGTAGGCACGCTTAATAGATGGGGGAATACTTTTTTTATTGCAGGTATTATTGGGACTATAGGAGGGCTTATCCATTTTTATTCTATTGCAAAATATTACCCTGACATAGCTCCGTATATATTAAAGTTACAATTCTTTCCGTTGCTTTATGGAATAGGGTGTAATATTATTTTGATGTGCATTGACATAATGAAATATAAACAGTTTAATAAGAAACGAGGCACATAATATGACTAAATCTATATTAAAAGTTGCACTAGCATTACTGGTGTTTAAAGTATCTATATTTGCTATAAATTATGCAATAGAGCAGATGGCATTTTTGTTGCAAAATAATTATGGAATATCTATAGATGATAATTTGAATATCTATTTAATTTTATTTAATTGCACCACATTATTTGTTGGATTTCCGCTATATATGTTGATAATGGGATACAAAAATATAAATATAACTCCTGTTAAGCTTCCTAGTAATCAATATATTATCAAACGAGTATTGATACTGTTATCAGTAGCGTCTATATTTTCTTTAATGTTTATTAATTCTCCAATTCCTAAAATAGATACAACTACATTGGTAAGAGATATAATATTCACTGTTATTTTATTTCCTATTATGGAAGAGATTATGTTTAGGCAATCTCTATTTAAGGTGTTCGGAGGCCTAGGAGCTGTGAAGTATATAGCTATTAGTACAACGTTATGGGCATTTGTAGCACATAATATGCTGGCTAATATAATAATAGCAATGGTCGCAGGATTTACTTTATTAGGTCCTATGTACTATACTACTAATAATATTTTGTTAGTTATCATCTTTCATTGCATGATAAATTTATTATTTGGAGTATTACTACCTATAGTAGCACCTATAAATTTTTATGTAACAATATGCATTGCAAGCATAGTATGCTTAAGTACAATTATATATATTGTGAAAATACGCCATGTGAAATCACATTAGTAAAATTAGGGGTTGATATAAATGTATCAACCCCTAATTACTATTTAATTACTATTTAAAGAAATATAGAGGATTAATACTTAGCGAGTTAAAAATAAGAGAATATCTTATGCGTTTGTTTGAAAGGCTAATAGTATAATTTCAAATAAATAATATCATTTATATTGACATAATTTGGTTTGGTTGTTAAAATAAAACTAAAGTTATACAAAATTTTTATATATATTAAGGAGAGAGTATTTATTATGGCAAAATTATTTTATGCCCAAGATTGTAATTTAGATGTTTTAAAAGGTAAGAAGGTAGCTATTATTGGTTACGGATCACAAGGACATGCACATGCACTAAACTTACATGAGTCAGGTGTTGATGTAATTGTAGGATTATATGACGGTAGTCCATCTTGGAAAAAAGCTGAGGATGCAGGACTTAAGGTAATGACAGCAAAAGATGCGGCAAGTGCTGCAGATGTTATAATGCTGCTTGTAAATGATGAAAAACAACCAACTATATATAAAGAGAGTATTGAACCTGGACTTACAGAAGGTAAGACATTGGCTTTTGCACACGGATTTAATATTCACTATGGGCAAATCCAACCGCCAGCTAATGTAAATGTTATTATGATTGCACCAAAAGGACCAGGTCATACTGTACGTAGTGAATATGAACTAGGCAAAGGAGTGCCAGCTCTTATTGCAGTTTATCAAGACCCAACAGGAAAAGCAAAAGAGATTGCTCTTGCATATGCAGCAGGTGTGGGCGGAGCTCGTGCAGGTATATTAGAGACTACTTTTAAAGAAGAAACTGAAACAGACCTTTTTGGAGAACAAGCAGTTCTTTGTGGTGGTGTAGTGGAGCTTATGAAAGCAGGTTTTGACACATTAGTAGAAGCGGGATATGAACCAGAGAGTGCGTATTTTGAATGTGTGCATGAGATGAAATTAATCATTGATCTTGTAAATAAAGGTGGAATGAATTTAATGAGATATTCAATCTCTGATACTGCAGAATATGGAGACTATGTTACAGGAAAAAGAATTATTACAGACGAGACTCGTAAAGAGATGAAGAAAATTTTAACAGAAATCCAAGATGGAACTTTTGCAAGAAATTGGATATTAGAAAACAGTGCAAATCGCCCATACTTTAATGCAACTAAGAGAATAGAATCAGAGCACCTTGTTGAGCAGGTAGGCAAAGATTTAAGAGATAAAATGATTTGGCACAAATAAAATAGGAGAGGATTATGTCTAGACAAATTAAAGTATTTGATACCACACTAAGAGACGGAGAACAAGCTCCTGGGTATAGTATGAATTTAGCAGAAAAAATTGAGATGGCGATACAGCTAGAAAAGTTAGGCGTGGACTCAATAGAAGCTGGATTTGCTATCGCTTCAAAAGGCGACTTTAAATCAGTTGCTAAAATTGCTAAAATTATCAAAAATACCGAAGTGGTAAGTCTTTCTCGTGCATTAGTAGCAGATATTGATGCATCAGCAGAAGCCTTAAAAGATGCTAAATTTCCAAAAATCCATACCTTTATAGCTACTTCTGATATCCATATGAAGTATAAACTCCAAAAGAGCGAAGATGAGGTATTGGAAACTACAAAAGAGATGGTAAAATACGCAAAAAAATACTTTCATAATGTTGAGTTTTCTGCAGAAGATGCAACACGTTCACGCCGTGAATTTTTGTATAGAGTCTTAGCAGAAGCGATAAAAGCTGGAGCAACTGTATTAAATATTCCGGATACAGTTGGGTATACTTCACCATTAGAAATGTATGATTTAATATGCGATATTAAAAACAATGTGTATGGCATAGAAAAAGTAGATATTTCGGTACATTGTCACAATGACCTAGGACTAGGCGTGGCAAATACTTTATCTGCAATAAAAGCGGGAGCTACTCAGGTAGAGTGTACAGTAAATGGTATAGGTGAAAG
>MDJN01000220.1 GCA_001995005.1 Candidatus Parepulonipiscium sp. PG-Nun2H_MBin03
AAGAGGGCTTTATCCAAGTCATTCGTTCCATCTTAAAACTTTTTCCAAATGTGCCTAATCTAATAGCTTCATCTACTATTTGAGGAGAATAAGCTTGATACACTCTAATTATTTCATTATTAAATATTGCCCTAATTTGTTTATACTGCATACAGTTTCCTCCAAACTCAACCTTATGATTGTATAATATATTTCCATTTTCCTCTTATCACATCATGGGTAAGTTCAAGAGGGCAGGCGTATTCTTCTTTTAATTTAATTTGTATCTTTTTTTCAAAATAAATATTATATATTCTGCTATAAATTTTATCATAGTTGTATAGTAACTTCAAATTATGACGGTAAGTTATTTATCATGTACATCAGTCCTTATTTGCTGTTTATTTAGTGGAAAGATTATATTCTGTAAGTTGACATGTAACCTTGTTATTTCATCTCTACCAGTTTTAATATTTTTGTACTCCTCATATTTGATTGCTTTGTTCATTTGAAGCCACCAGTATTGCTTTAATTTCTTTAGATGAAAGTGCTACACCATGTTCTTTTTATAGACATATAACACAAAAAAACTATAATATAATAATTGTATATAATACTATAGTTTTATATATATAAAAAATATTATTTTATCAACTTCACTTTAACAACAGCAATAATTATAGATACCAAGTTTATAATAAATGTGCCTAAAACCACAAATATTAACTTTTCATCAATATTTATAATTATTGTCTGTAGGTTCTCTAACATACCCTCAGAATCTAATAAAAATCTACTAATTAAATAGAAAAGAGCAAAAAATATTGCATAAGCTATCTTACCCTTGGTAACTCCAAAAATGTATAGGATTAAATTATTAATAGACATAAAAGTTAAAGCTCCACAAATGGTTACTATTAATGTAGTATAATTTATACTAGGGTAAATATCAAAAAGGGGCAGAATTTTGGTGGATAATAAACTTAACAAGCCCATAGGTAACGCCAAAACATAACTAATAAAGTATTTACTTAATACAATTTGAGTTTTATTTAGGGGTAAAGTAGCAAGCATTTTATCCCACCCAGAATTATTATCTAACTCCATGAGTAACATTGGCATTACTGCTACTAAAATTAGTGCAATGGCAGTTATTCCAGATACACCAGTTAATGGAGCTAATAAAATACCAATAAAAAAAATCCCAAATCCTCTATATATTGCTAATAAATCTTTTTTTAATAAGCCTATCATTTTACCCCCTCCTTAGTCATCAGTAAAATTACTTCCTCAAGTGTAGGTGTAATGATTTCATAATGTGAGTTTGTAAGTTTTTCTTTAAAAATTAAAACTTCTATACTATCGCCATTAATTTTATAATTTATAATGGCATTTTTATCTATAGATTCAAAATCATTTTTTAGGACTTTGATAACGCCATATTCTTTATAGATAACCTCTTTACTTTCATTTAATAACAGTTTTCCTTTATGAATAAAGGCTATGTCATCACAGATTTTTTCTAAATCACTCACTATATGAGAGGACATTATAATTGAGTTATCAGTGTCATTAACGTATTTGGCAAAAATATCAATAATTTCCTCTCTTGCCATAGGGTCAAGTCCCCCAGTTGCTTCATCTAATATAAGAAGTTTTGCGTTATGTGATAAACAAACAGCAATGGAAAGTTTCATTTTCATTCCCTTAGAAAAATCCTTGAATTTTTTGTTTAAAGGAAGTCCAAATTCATTAATATAGGAAAAAAATGTAGCCTCATTCCAAAATTTATAGATACCTTTCATAATTTTATTTATATCTTTGATAGTTAAAACTTCTGGAAAATATGCATTGTCTAGCACAACCCCAATAGATTGTTTTATATCTGTGAATTTACTAGAAGTATTATCTACCCCTAATATTTCAACATCTCCTGAACTAGCCTTAATAGTGTTCATGATTAAATTTAATGTCGTACTTTTCCCCGCCCCATTGCCTCCAACTAGACCTAAAACACGCCCTTTTTTCAAAGATAGATTAATATTATCTAGTGTAAAACCATCATATTTTTTTGTAAGATTTTTTGTACTTAGTGCATCCATAACTAATCTCCTTTTAGATTTTATATTTTATAGTATCTTCTTCTCAAAGTAAAATATACTGAGTAAATCACGCAAAAATTTTGTGAATCTAATAGGATAGAATAAATATTAAGTACAAATGTAGAATAGCAAAAAGATCAAGTTCTTCACTGAACTTGACCTTTTAAACATTAATCAAACACAAATATTTCCTCGATTGGAACTTCTAATACCCTTGATATATCTACTGCCAGTTTTAAAGACGGGTTGTACTTTGCATTTTCGAGCCTCATAATAGTTTCACGCCTAACCCCAACAATGTTGCCTAATTCCTCTTGTGTCAGTTCTTTTAGCTGTCTATA
>MDJN01000221.1 GCA_001995005.1 Candidatus Parepulonipiscium sp. PG-Nun2H_MBin03
CAATATCAATTCCTTTATCTGTACCTGAATTTTCCTCTTTTCGTAGTTGTGATAGCAAATCTGCTAATTGTTCTGCAATATCTTGTAATACTTCAGTGGCGTATCCTTCTTCTTTTCGCCTATTATTATACTTACTGATTATATTTTGTAATTTTTCAGAGAATTCCATTCCTTTAACTTTGTTTACTTTCCTAAACTTATCTATTGCTTTATTTAATAAAGATTGCAACACTTTGATTTTGGTATTTGGTAAAGTGATGTTGGCTATCTTATTAATATATTCATCACTAAAAATATCTATTGGTAATCTTTCCATATCTGAACTAATATTAAATAGATCTTCTATTCCTTCGGATTTGATAGCTTCCTCAATCATTTCTATAACCTTTTTGTTCATTTGGGATATGTCTGGTGCATCTCCTTTAGTAAGCTTAAAAAGTATGGATTTTATAGCAAAGTAGAAATTACTATAATCCGTTTCACTTTCAGTCAGTAACTCACTGCCACTACATAAGTTAAATGCTTTTTTTAGGCGTGAAACTGCCTTAATAAATCTTATTTCTAGTTCCTCATTTAATTGCACATATTCAACTGCTTTATTTAGACAATCCAACTGTTCTTTAGGAGTACCGTTAAAATATTTATCATTGTTAAACTTATGAAAAATATTCGCTAGGACTTCAAGTTCATCTTTAACAATTATTACACTTTTCTCAACTTCCTCAAACTCATCTTCTTTATAGTTGGTATAAGTAGCTAGTGCGTTGTTTAAGTTATCCTTGATACCTATATAGTCCACTATAAGCCCTTTGTCCTTGCCTTCATAAACTCTATTTACCCTTGAAATAGTTTGTATTAAGTTATGGCTACTAATAGGTTTATCAATATAGATTGTATCAAGGCTTGGCACGTCAAAACCTGTTAGCCACATATCTACAACTATTGCTATTTTAAAATTAGACTTCACCTTTTTATACTGGCGGTCTAATTCTTTCCTATCATCTTTACTTCCCAACATATCATATAATTCTTGGCTATCTTTTTTCTTATTTCTAGTCATAACTAGATTAACTTTTGCCATTGACTTTATTTCTTTTTTCTCTTCATCACTTAACACCAAACCTTCATCACATTCTTTTAGTTCAGCCCATTCAGGACGCATTTGTATCAGCAATTTATAAAATTCGTATGCAATACCTCTATCAGCACACACAAACATAGCCTTGCCAAGAACAGTTGCTCCTTCATACACACGGCTTTCATAATGTTTAATAAAGTCTTGTGCAATCAATCGCAATCTATCAGGACTACCTAAAATAATATTTAATTTAATAACAGCCTTTTTACTTGCCTCAATTTGATATTCATTTGCTCCTGCCTTTTCACATTGGCCATAATATGCTTCTATTTCTTGCACCTTATATGTATCAAGGTTCACTTTTGCCGAGCGTCCTTCATACACCAAATTTACTGTTATTCCATCTTTTACTGATTCTGTCATTGTATATGCATCTACAACATTTCCAAATACTTTAATTGTGGCATCAATAGGAGTGCCTGTAAATCCAACATACGTAGCATTTGGCAATGAGTCATGCAAATATTTTGCAAATCCATAGTTTTGTTTAACTTCATCTTTAGTAATAGTCACCTTTTTATCTAGGTTTATTTGTGAACGGTGTGCCTCATCTGATATACAAATGACATTGGTTCTATCTGTCAAAAGGCTAATATCTTCTGTAAATTTATGGATAGTCGTTAGATATACACCCCCACTTTCTCGTCTTTGTAGATTTTCTTTCAAATTTTCTCTTGACTGTATATTTATTATTGTATTATCGCCTATATATTCCTTAGAATTAGTAAATAAATCTGAAAGTTGGTCATCTAAATCAGTTCTATCTGTAATAATCACAATAGTTGGGCTACCAAAATATTGGGGGTATCTGCAAACAATTTTTTCTTCTTTGGTGGAAGTATCGGGGAAATAGATATAATTTTTGATTACATCAAGTAGGCGTTCCATACTAAACAGCCCCTTAATCATAGTTATAAGTGAATTTATCCCGTCAACTTCCTTATCTAAATCATCTATTTTTCTCCAAGTATAGAAGAAGTCATACGGGGCAAACATTGAACCATACTTGTTATTTACCCCATCACTAATAACTACAAAGGCGTTGTATTTAAACAGTTCGGGTATATCCTTTTTGTATTTTATTGTCAACTGCTCATACGCTTCATAAATTGAGGTGTTTTCTCTAATAGCACTTTTAAACTCCAATACAACAACGGGAATACCATTTATATATACAATTCCATCTGGAATACGTAATGAGTAGCCATCAATTTCTATTTGATTTACTATTTTGAAATTATTGTTATGTGGGTTTTCAAAGTCCATAAACTCTATAAAAATATCCTTTTGAGTTCTGTCTTCTCGATTGAAGATAAAGCCATTTGACAACATCTTACAAACGGCTTTATTTGCTTCATATACTGTGCCTGTGGTGTTCTTTAGCATTCGTATAATAGTTTGGGTTTCATTGCTAGTAATGTTGTAACGATTAACTAGGTATTGGTGTAAATCTTCAATTAGTAAAACTTCTGACTTTTCTCGGGATCTGTCTTTCCCCTTGCAAGAGGTGTAGCCTTCATCTGTAAATAATTCTGTTATCGCTTGTTCTAGTGTTTGCTCGTTGAATTTCATGTGACTTGCTCCTTAAATCAGGTTATTTAAATTTATAAGATACTGTATATACTGATATAATTTATTTTGCATGTCTAAATTTTGATTTAATATTGTCAACTTAAATTGGAGAAATTGTAGTGTGACACTCTGATTAGGTGGTAAAGTTTTATCCATTAGTGATAATATACTTATAGCATATTGGGTCCATGCTTCAACAAGTTGTTCATTTAAATGTGCAGTTCTCATCAATTCTATTCCTTTTTCAATTACTTGAATTAATGCCTGCTTATTAGATTGTTTAATTTTTAGTTGTGCTATGTTATTATAATCATTCATCATTTATTACTCCATCATTTCTATTAAGGTGTAGTTGTCGGATTAAATCATCAGCCAAATCGTCTGGATTTAAATCCTGAGTAGTTGTATTAGCGTCAATTAAACTATTATCGTATTGCCTACTCGCTCTTTGAATATTTTGCTCATTTTCTTCTACTTCTTTTTGTACGTACTGCTCAAATCCCATTTCACCTTTATCAGATTTAAATTTAAAATTAGCTAGTAATGGTAGCAAACAAAGTATTATCCAAAGACAAAATAAAATATCCCCTCTACTTAAATTATCTATACTAATATTATATTCATTCCAAGCACCAATGTATAACAAATAGCTTGTACCACTGAACATTAGTAAAAACCATGAAGTCCTTAAAATAGTATTTCGTTGATGCGTAGGTGTAAATACCCATTTTATACACTTTATCAGCGGACTAGCAATATTTTTCCATATCCATTTTGCACTCTTGCCCAGTTTACCTTCCCATAACCTTTGCCACAATGTATACTCCCCGTTACTTTCTTCACTTTGCGTATTTCGTGAATTTTCTATAAAAACTCCCCCTTAAACTACTAGATTTTTCAAGCATAAGTTAGCTAACTTTTGTAATTTTATTATTTCTAATTTATTACTATTAACACTTTTATAAAAAAGAGTTAGATATTTTTCTAATTTAGACATCGGCTCTTCTCTTAGGTAAAGAATTTTTAGATTATTAACTTCATTTGCATATACATGAGGTTGTGCTGTGCCTTTTTGCAGTTCTGTTATCTGCTGTTGCATAGATTTTAATAATACAAATAAATAATATGGATATTGTGAATCATTGCAATATGAGCAATCAGATGCCCATATATTTTCTAAATGCAATTTAACATACCCTGCATTAACGCCTGAGGCACTAATAGTTATAGAAGTACCATCAACATTATATTTATTATGATAGCCTGATGGTTTAAGTCCAGCAGAAATAACAGGGATAATTCCTTTTTCCATTTTAGAAGCTGTAATATTTTTGCCTCTTCTAAAGTTTCCGATATCTCCAACTGTCCCTTCTATAAAGTCTAATGTAGAATAATTATTTAAAATATGTTTGTAGCATAATAAAGCCTGTTGTTCTAAATTATCATTAATCTTCTGCAACAACTCTATCCTATCAGTAATAACTTTATATCGCCTTACTATTTTTTCTTGTTCTTCAATAGGGGGTACAGGTAGTTCAATTTTGCATAATTGTTCCCAATCAAATATTTCCCTAACACTACCATGAGATTTAAAACGTGCATACCTATCAAATTCATCTCTTGAAAACCATAACATTAGATATTTTGGATTAAGTTTAGTCGTATTTGTTATCTCAAAAACTGTATAAGAACTAGAAATAATACATTCTTCTTCTGTTAGTAAAGCGATGGATATTTTATCACCATTTCTTGACGTTACAGGTCCATATGCAAACTGATTTTGTTTAATCACCTTATATTTACTAAAATCTGTCCCTATCGTATTTGCAACTGAAGAAATAAAATTCTTTGTAATACTAACTCCCAATAACTTAGCTACCTTTAAATCTTTATTTTTAACATCAACCAGCCTAATAAATTGCCCTAACTCCTTATAATTCGATTTCATAACCCAGCCCCCTAAAGACTTCAAGCAAATCACTTTTAGACTTTTCCTCTTGAATTAGTAACTCTTTTAATTCACTTTGCAACACCTTCATTTGCTCGTCATAGTCCACATTCTCATCTTGATTAATAAATTCAATATATCTACTAGGTACTAGGGAATAATTTTTCTCTCTGACTTCCTCAACTTTAGCACTATAACAAAACTCTGGTACATTCTCAAATTGCTTGCACTGTTGCCAGTTGTGATATACTTCTGTTACCTTTTTTCTATCTTCTTCGCCTAGCTCAACATATTTCTTTTCATATGGTGTCCCCATTTGCCAACAAAAAGCCTGCCACGCCATTTTGCGAAAGCTTAGAAACAATATTTAAAATCCAACCATAATTTGCATTACTTGTAGGTGGCACTTCATATCCATTCCAACGTGCATCATCTTTTAGGGTGTTTATCTTATTTATCTCATCTAATAAAGATGAGAGCTTTGTTGTGTCTATTTGTAGCCTTGAATAATAATTGTCTGGTAATGCTCCTTTTAATGATGGGTTTAATTTTTCAATAGTTGATAGTGCTGTATCTATTTTTAATGCTATGTCATCTTGTTTAGCATTTGCTATTATATATGACCATCTAGCCTCTAAAGGTAAATAGAAAACATTGTCCTTTGTATAAAATGCAATATTATCAACAAACTTTTCTCGACCTTGTGCAATTATTTTTTGTCTTTGCACCTCGAATTTGTCACTTACAAACTTCAAGAAAAATAAACTTAACACAACATGTTTATATTCAGCTGATTCAACTGACCCTCTAAGCTTGTCAGCTGTTTTCCATAGGCTTTCTTCCATTGATATTTCTTTTTTTGTAGCCTTAGCCATACTTACTTCCTCCGTTTTATCTATAATAATATATTATACCTTAAAACAAGGGTTTATTCAACTATTGTAACAGCTTTTGCCAACTATCCATTTCTTATATTATAGATTTTCTTTCTCCAAGTCATTTATAATTAGCCTTGTCATTTTATCGTCAATAGTTTCCTTACTGGTTTGGCTAAAATGTACGC